>JAHFJK010000087.1 GCA_023245915.1 Candidatus Doudnabacteria bacterium
AACTTTTTGTTATGCTGGGACTGTTGCCGAATGTCATTTTGACTGCAATTCCAGGATTTCGGCATCTTGCCCCAAAAAATTTTTCCGCTTAGCCTACGGCTAAACATCAAAATTTATTTGTGCCAATCTGCCCGAAATCCTGGAATTTCGCCTGAAAAGCACATTTGGCAACAGTCCCATAATAGGTGAACCATGGATCTTTTATGGTTAAACCATAAACAAAAAGAAGCAGTAGAAGCCCCCTTGGGGCCGGTTTTGGTTTTGGCCGGTCCGGGGAGCGGCAAAACCAAAACCTTAACCCACCGCATTGCCTATATTATAGAAAAAAACATGGTCCATCCGCAGAACATTCTGGCGCTGACCTTTACCAACAAGGCGGCAAAAGAGATGAGGAGCCGGGTGGACAAGCTTCTTGTAAGTAAAGAGTTAAAAGTTAAAAGTGAAAAGTTTGATGCGGCAACTTTCAACTTTCAACTTTCAACTTTCAACTCGTCGGCGGAGCCGACTATGGGCACTTTTCATTCCGTTTGCGCCAGGATTTTGCGCCAGGAAATTACGGCTTTAGGCTATGGGCCTGACTTTGTAATTTTTGACACCCAGGATCAGCAAAAAGTCCTGAAAGAAATTTTAGAGCAGTTAAGGGTCGATACCAAAAGACTGCCGGCCTCGCTGTTTGGCGCGCTCATCTCCCGCGCGAAAAATTTGCTGCAGTTGCCTGCTGAACTGGATTTAGGCCTGGACTCGCCCTTGGGCGACAAGCTGGCTGAAGTTTATAGCCGCTACCAGGACAGTTTGTACAGTCAAAACGCTTTAGATTTTGATGATTTGCTCATGCTGACAGTTAAATTGCTGGAAAATTTTCCAAAAACCCTGCAAAAATATCAAAAAAAATTTACTTACATATTGGTTGATGAATATCAGGATACCAATCAGGCACAATACACTTTACTTGCCCTATTGGCCGTTCATCGCAACCTTTTTGTGGTGGGCGATGACGCGCAAAGTATTTATAAATTCCGCGGCAGCGACATTACCAATATTTTAAATTTTGAAAAAGACTATCCGGAAAGCCTGCTCATTAAGCTGGAGCAGAATTACCGTTCTACCCAAAATATTTTGGGCGCGGCGCAAAAAGTCATTGAACTCAACTCTGAACAAAAGCCCAAAACTTTATGGACAGAAAATGAACCGGGCGAAAAAATTATTTTAACCTGCGAGAAAGATGAGCGGGCGGAAGCGGAATTTGTGGCCCGCAACATCGTGGCTTTGGCTGCACCAAGAACTACGGATTTGAAAACGGATGAACCCTCCTTCGCTAAAGCTTCGGAGGGCAGGCACGGAACGGAAAATCTGTATGAAGCAGACCATGATAAGGAGGAGCCCAAAAAATATTCCATTTTGGACCGCTTCATCAAAGCAAAAAAAATCCAGGCGGAATATTCCTCCAATTTTGGTCGGGGTTTGGTACCGCAAATGCCCAAACAACATTCCTCATTGAAAGAGTATTGTGTACTTTATAGAACGCATGCCCAATCCCGCGGCCTTGAAGAAGTGTTTATTGAAGCCGGCATCCCTTACCAAATAGTCGGAGGCTTGAAATTTTATGAGCGCAAGGAAATTAAAGACATGCTGGCTTATTTGCGCCTGGCCATAAATTTTCGTGATTTGGTTTCTTTAAAGCGAGTAATAAATGAACCGCCAAGGGGCATCGGCGACAGGTCTTATGAAATAATCAGGGATTTTATTTTAAATACATCGAATCAACGAATAAGCGAATCTACTAATAAAAACCAATCAACAAATTTGGAAATCAGCCAGTTTCGCGCTAAATTTTCCGAAATTAAACTCCAGCCCAAGGCCTGGCAAAGTGGACAGGAATTTTTTGCTCTTTTGGAAGAATTCTCAGATTTCAACCCGGCTTTCAGCCTGCCGGAACTGATGAAAATCATCTTAAAAAAAACCGGTTATGAAAAATATTTACGGGATGGTAGTGAATCAGGGGAGTCACGTTATGAAAACGTTTTGGAATTAATTAATGTGGCCCACAAATTTAAAAATTTGCCCTGGCAACAGGCAGCCAGTGAATTTTTGGAAGAAATTGCTTTAATTGCCGAAATCGACCAGAAAGACGAAAGCAAAGATGCGGTGACTTTAATGACCTTGCACTCGGCAAAAGGTTTGGAGTTTGACAATGTGTTTTTTGTTGGCTTGGAAGAAGGGATTTTGCCGCACTCCAGAAGCTTAATAGATCCCGGGGAGCTGGCCGAAGAAATCCGGCTGGCTTATGTTGGCCTGACCCGGGCGCGCAAACGCCTGTTTTTGGTTTACACCCACAGCCGCCGGGTTTTCGGCAACATCCAACTCTCCCAACCCTCGCGCATTTTGCGGGCTTTGCCGCGCGAAAAAGTTGACTATCGGGGCATGGCGAAAGAGCATTTTAGGCAAGAGGAAGGGGAGTTGGAATATGAATTGACCTAATTATACTAATTGTTCTAATTGACCTAACTTTTACTATAACAAATGGATGTAGGAAATCTTAAACAGCTTTTAAGAAGTTTTAATTTAAAACCTAATTTTACCTATGGTCAGAATTTTTTGATTGATGATAGTGTTTTGCAAGCAATTGTCAAAGCCGCAGATTTGTTCGCAGACGACAAAGTTTTAGAAATTGGTCCGGGTATTGGGAATTTAACCAGGGCTTTGTGCGAGCGCGCGGGATTTGTGCTCTCAATAGAAAAGGATCCAAAGTTTCTGCCGATTTTAAAATCCATTAAAAAAGATTTTCCCAAAAACTTCCGTTTTGAGATCGCCGACGCCTTGGAGTTTGATTATCAGAAGACATTCCTATCCAGACATACGGATGGGTCCGGATTTACGGATAATTACGGAAACGAACATCCGCAGTTATCAGCAGATCCGGATAAAGTCCGTAGGTCGGGATCGGACTATAAAGTCGTTGCCAACATCCCTTATTACATTACCGGAAAAATTATTCAGATTTTGATTACAGCTAAGAATAAACCGTCATCGATTGTTCTGCTCACACAAAAAGAAGTCGCGCAAAACATAGTTGCAAAACCGGGAGATTTATCGGTCCTGGCTATTTCAGTTCAGCTTTATGGCGAACCGCAAATCGTCGGCATCGTACCGGCAAAAAGTTTTTATCCCTCGCCTAAAGTTGACAGCGCGATTTTAAAAATAAAACTTTATCGCAAATCAAAATATAAAATTGCCGACGAGAAAAAATTTTTCAAAATAGTCAAAGCCTGCTTTGCCGGCAAAAGAAAACAAATCCACAACACTTTGGTCAATAATCTGCGGCTGGATAAAAATCTCGTGGCGGAAATTTTATCAGCTTTAAAAATAAGTCCCGCGGCCAGGCCGCAGGAGCTTTCAATAGAAAAATGGATAAAATTGGGCGAAAAGATCAAATAGTGTTCGAGTCTGTCGAGAACCCATTTGATCAGAAATAAAAAATATTCTTCTCCACAAGGTCGAAGAAGATTTTTAATCATTCAATTTTATTTCATCGCCAACCTTTATGTCATTCTTTTCCGTCCAGCCGGCGTTGACTTCCAGGACTTGGTTGACGGGGGCTGGCGGACGATAAGTCGGCAGTTGTCCGGAGCCTGTAGGCGCCGGGACATTTGAAGTAATTCCAATAATTTTTCCTTCCGCAATCCAAATCAAACCTAAATTAAATTTCATATCCTTCATCCAAAAAGCCGGTATTTTTTTCGTTGACCCTAAATCAAACAACATACCTTCATTGTCCTGCATCGAAGTTCTTTCCGAAAGCCCCTGTTGCATAGCCTCCGGCGTTTGGACAATTTCTGCCATTAATTTTTGCTTACCAACCTGTAATTTATGGCTGTAATTGACATCGTGAGCTTTGCTTAAGCAACCAAAACTTAAGGCGAGAAGAGCCAAAATAATGCTGAGTTTACGCATGGTAATTTTATGATAACACAATTTTGTATTTTTTTAATTCTGTGTTATAATTCCGCTATCAGGAATTTAAAATTTCCTCAAAAACTTTAGGAATTTCACCTTGATTTTGAAATTTATCCCGTTGCGATTTATTACCAA
>JAHFJK010000034.1 GCA_023245915.1 Candidatus Doudnabacteria bacterium
GAGGGATTTTTTAATCCTCTACCGGATTACCTTTCATAGTTGTGGCAAATTTAATGTCGCGGTGTTTGTTGGTTATCCAAACCGGGATGACGCTCCAAAAATGCTTTTGCCCATTTTCTCCAATCTGCCGGATGATTACTTTAATTTTTCTCGCTTCCAAAATTCCAATAATGCCCCAATATTTTACCACTTTTGATTCATCGGTAATTTTTTTAAACTTTTTAACCCTAAATTCCTGAATGGTCTGGTCCGTCTCTTGGTAAATTGTAGCCAACTTAATAAGTTTTACCGCCAAAGGTAAAAGTTTAAATCTGGCAATTTGTTCCTGTTTATCCCTCTCTTTGCGATTACCTTTAAAAATTAATTGCTTCCGTCAAAGATTACAAGATTTTTAGACATTTTGGTTTATAAATTGGCATTAAAAGCCCTTGGATCCTGTTACAGAGCCAAGGGGAGGTTAGCTAATACTATATTAGCAAATCGGCCATTGGCTGTCAAGCGCCGTCCAAACTTTTTGCTAACTTCCATCTTTGCTCAAACAATTCATCCATAAAATTAGCATAAGGGCCGTATTCAAAGCGCATCCCTATAGCTTCCTGGATATTTTTTGGATCGTACGAAGTAAAATAAACCACTTTATGGTCAAAAATAAAAATTCTGGCTTCCATATTAGGATAGTATTTGACTTCTATGCCGGCTTTTTTACAGGTATATAAACTTTGAGGCGAAACTTCTTTCATGTTTTGAACTAACCACCTGACTTTTACTCCCCTTTCCACCGCCTGTTTGGTTACCAAAAAGGTTTCTGCGGGCACATTTAATCCCGAAGCAATTAAATTTATACTCTCTTTGGTTTGCCTGGTATCTTTTTGTGTCAGCTGTAAAATATCTTTTCGTTTTTGGATGAAGATCAACTTTAATAATTTATGCCTGCCCAAAACTTTTTTACTTCCAAAATTATCAACAAAATTTTGCCGCATTACTGAAGCAATCATATCCAAACTTTCTGATGTTGGCCTTGCAACAAATTTTGCAGGATAAGTTGATAATTCTTGCACCAGCCCTAGCTCAAGCAAGCCTTTGATGGCCCGGTAAACCGCATTAGGAAAAATTTTCAATTCCTTGCCAATTTCTTTTGCAGTTTTAGCACCGTGTTTTTCTAACACGCGATAAATCTCCGCTGCCTGCGGGGGTATAGCTTTTAGCAAAAAATTGGTCATAAACTCATTTTAACATATTTTGGTTAAAATTGAAAGATTATTATAATTGCTTGTTCTACTACAAACCTGAGGAGGCCCGAATGAAAACAATGAAAACTATATGTCTACTGGCCGTTTTTTTGTCTAATCCTATAGTGGCCACAACACAAAGCCACTTGAAAACAGAAACTGAAGCCGGCACAGACGGAAAGGGTAATTCCTATCTATCGCAGTATGTCTTCTACAACAAGGATATGGACGGCAGAAAACTGGGGTTATCAGCCTCGGCAAGATATTCTAACGCTGAAAAAAGCTTGCACCGATGGGAATTCGCTTTTGGCCCCAATTGGCATTCCAAAAAAGCGTCATTTGACTCTTATTTTGGAGGGACAACGGACGGCAAACTTATGCTTGCGACAGCAGGTAGCATGAGCTTACCAAAGGGACTTGCTTTTGTTGGAATCTCCGATCCAAAATTTCCAGTAAAACAATTTCCAAGCCTTGGCACATGGTACAGCATTGTCTGGATAGGGCGTGGCCACTACCAATTTCGTTGGGAAGGGCTTCGTATCAAAAAATCGGGCCTAGTCTTTGGTAGAGTTGGTCCGGAACTGCGACACAATCTCGCATCCAAAAAGATCGAGATATATGTCAACCCATACTACGATATTGCCAATAGAAAAAGAGCGTTCGTGGCTGGGATCCGGACAACACTAAAGTGATATCCACTTAGCACTTGCCAGCACCGATATGCGCGTCGGTGCTGGCTTTTTTTTTGCCAAGATTGACAGAATTTAAAAGGCGGGTAATAATTAGTATTATTAAGTAATACTCAAAATATATGAGGACCACCAAAATAATGACAATTTCCATGCCCCCGGAAATTGCGGAGCAGCTGGAAAGTTACAGGAAAAAAAATAATTTTACCAAATCCGAACTGGTAAGGCACGCGCTCCGCGGACTTTTCTACAGCCAGTTTCCGGTTTACAAACCGACCAAGACGGAAATCAGGGCGATTGAAGCAGGGCGCAGGCAAATAGCCAAAGGTAATTTTATAACCTTAGAACAACTTCATGCCAAACTGGAACGTAAAAATTTCAAAAAAAGCAGAAAAACAATTTAATAGTTTTCCTGCTAAAGACCAGAGGCTCATTTTAAAAATTTTAGATGCGATGGCAGTGTATCCTTTTGGTGGCGATTTAGTCCGTTTACGCAATGAGCGTTCCGAATGGCGAAGGCGGGTCGGCAATTACAGAATATTTTTTGACGTTTATAGTCAAATTAAAGTTGTTGACGTTGTGGGAATTGAGAGACGTACGTCCAACACTTATTAAGAGCTATTTCAAAACCCCGCTCCTCCGCCAGTTGGCGGAGAAGCGGGGTTTTTTGGGATCATACGCAATTTGGCTGGAGTGGTGTATTAATAAATTGCGGTAGTTTGTCATCCCGGAATTTTTCAGGGCTGTGAAAAATATCCGGGATCCAATAAATAAGCCATGTTCTGGATCCCGGATAGCTTTTCGGATGCACTCAAAGCTTCCGGGATGACAGCAATAAACCAAGTTTAGTCCCCCTAAATTGCGTATGATCCGTTTTTTGTTTCAGCGTAGGATCAGCGTACTTATCCGCGTATAATCAGCGGTTCACATGCCTTTCACTTTCACCTTCTTGGTCTTCGCTTTCGCGGCTTTGGGGATTATTACCGTTAAAATCCCGTCTTTCAAGTCCGCTTCAATGCTTTCGCTTTCAATGTCCACCGGGATAATTACCGAACGGGAAAAGTTGCCCCAGTAGCATTCCTGATAAAAATAATCATCGCCCATGACACTTTCTTCCTTTTTGCGGCTGCCTTTTATGGTTACCATATCATTAGCCACAGTAATGTCTATATCTTCCGGCCGCACGCCGGCAATGGTGGATTTAATTATGACATTGTCTTTGGTCTGGTACATGTCAATATTAAGCTGGCCTTCAAAATCGCTCATCCACTCTTCCCCTTCCTTAGGGCTTTGTTTTGGCGCCGCGACCTCCTCCACTTCCAACTCCCGTTCTTCTATCGCCGCCTCTTCTTCCGAATCCAGCTCTTCGGCTTCAGCGCCGTCATCCATTTGTGAAACAGCCACTGCTGCCGGAGCGTCATCTACCACACTCCCCCCCATAATCTTGCCAAAAAATGATGTTTTCTCTTTTTTTGCCATAAGCTTTCTTTTAGTTGATGTAATAAGTAATTCAATGATAAACAATAAACTTTAATCCGTCAACTAGCTAAATTTAGAGAAACCTTAGATGAAACACAACCAAGATTATTTCAATTCTTGTTGATTTTTTGCCTCACTTCAAGCCTTCAGGCTTACAGCTTTTACAACCTCTTGCTCCCTGTTAAACAGCTCTTGCAAGTAAGTATTGTTAATTAATTGCTTTTTAAACCAGCCGGTTTCAAGTTCGGCCATTGCACTCTCAAAAACATCTGCCGTTTGATTCATAATTAGACGCCTGCTTAGGAGATAGTCGGAATTATGGCGTTCTCCTCCCGGCAACTCATGGGTAATTAAGATTGGCAAATAAAAACGCAGCGCCTCTGAAACCGACAGCGCGCCGGGTTTGGTAAGAAAAATGTCGGCAATGGCGTAGAGTTCATCCATTGGGGAATGGAAACCCAAAATTGTTGCGCTGGTGTGTGTAAATTTTTGGTGTAGCTTTTCAAAAGCTGCTTTATTTCTACCGCAGACCGCAATGACTCTAATATTCGGTTTTTGTGACAGACGCTGAATTAAATTTTCATCTATGCCGCTGCCCAAAGAGCCGCTGGCAATTAAAACTACTTTTTGACTGCTTTGGATGTTAAATTTATTTTTTACGGCTTGAGCATCTACTTCCACTTTGGGCTTTAAGGTCAGGCCACAAACAAAAATCTTATGAGCTGATATCCTTAATTTAACCATTTCCTGTTTTTGCTCCTCAATGTTGGCCAAAAAAAAGTCAGCTTGCCCATAAACCCAATAAGGATGAAAATGAAAATCGCTAAAAGCTATGCCAAATTTACCTTTATATAGATTGTGCTGTTTCAAATACGCCATTACTCCTGAAGCCGTAACTTGGGTAGTAATAACAACGTCCGGACTCAACTTATTTATTAGCTCCAAAGTTTTTTGATGATGTTTGCGGGCCACTTTTATCCTCAAAGGCAAAGTTAAATCTGCAAATAGCTTGCTGTCGTAAAGCCATTTCCAAAGCAAGGGTAATTTAAGCATTAAAAATTCATTTACCTTAGTACCTCTCTTGGCTAATTTACCTTCTTCTACTTGATGGGCATCGTAAAGTTTTACGTCAAAGCCAGCTTTCTTTAAATGCCAGCCAATATTCTCGGCTATGCTCTTATGGCCAATGGTTACGGAAGTATAGAGAATTAAAATTTTTCTTGTCATAGCGAGAAAATATTATTCGACTTTATGGAGAAGATATTTTCTTTAATCGCGATAGGTTCTCCACAAGGTCAAACACTATTAAACGATATTATTCCTTGGGCTTGAACATTAAAAGCGTTACGCCACCAACAAAAACCATTGCGCCTAAAATTATTAGCAAATAATGCAGGCCAACTTTATCAGTCAAAAATCCAAATAAAAACAACATTAAAGCGGCGGCAATCGTTGACATCATCATTTGCACGGACACTATGGTCGCGCGCAAGTCGCCGCTAATGTAGCGGTTGGTGTATGTGCTGGTAATTGGGTTAATAATTCCCAAAAGAAAGTTGAACAGAAATAAAAAGACAAGGCTAATTTTAAGGTTAAGTTCACCTAAAGCTATTAAGCTTAAAGCAATGCCTATCACAGCTAAAACAAAAATTTTCATGTCGCCTATCTTTTCGTATAATTTTCCGGCTATTGCCCCGCCCGCAGCCTGAATTGTAAACATAACCGGCAAAATTATACTAAAGGCCTTAACGCTAAAACCAACGCCGGTTAAATATGGCTGATACGAATTGGTAAAGGTGTACATGGCTCCAAAAGTCAAAGCTAAAATCCCAGTAGCCCATAGGACATGTCTATTTTTTAAAGCATACTTAACGCCGGTAATTGTTTTTGTTTTATAATTTTGCCAGGAAAAGGTTCTTTCTTTCCGCTCTTCCTTAAAAAACATTATTACTACTGCGGCTGCAAAAAATGGCAAAGATGAAAAAATGTAAGGATATCGAAAATATTGGCTATATAAAATAGGCCCAATAATACCTGCAGCCGCCGTGCCAATTAAAGCAAAAAAACTGGCCTTGCCCCAGCCTTTGGCATAGTCTGTGTCATCTTTGGTCGCGTCATACAGTAGGGCTTGGTCTGCGCCGATAATGAAAGAAAACCCGCAAGACCAGATGAAAAAACTAAAGAACACCTGCACAAAATTATTGCTAATGCCGGTTGTCAGCGCAGCGGCTACCAGCAAAAAGCTGCCAACAATCAAAGTTTTTTTTCGGCCAATAATGTCCGCCAAAGCCCCTGCCGGCACATTAAACAAAATAAACATCAGCATATACACCGCGCCCAAAGTAAAAATTTGGGAATAGGAAAAATTAAGCGCCTGTTCAAACAAAACCGTTGTGCCATTGGCCAAATAAAAGCCGATTAAAAAACTAAAAGCGTAAAAAATTATTTGGTTTTTTCTGGTTATATTCATTTTTTTATGATATTACACAAAATAACGGCCGTTATTTATTGTAATATTTTGGCTACGACCCTGCACAAGGCGGCTTCTGCCTCAAATTTAACAGGCAAAGCAATTATTTCAAAATTTTCCTTCTAGTTGTTAAAAATATTACCAAAGCCGCGTTTGCAAGTACTAAAGTAATAGGTGCAATCATAGTTACCAAATTATAAACCCCAATGCCCCCCAAAGAAAATAAATAGGCTAATGATGAAAAGGAATAGGTTAAAGCCGGCTCTTCATCGGGTTTCAAGTACGACTTTCTAAAAGTTGGCACGAAGCCTAACAAGTCGATTGAAACAGCAACAACTGCCGAAGGCAATGCGGCTCGGGTAAAAAAGTAAAATACACAAAGCAGTATCGCCGCGATAAAGCTAACTTTATCTAATAAGGTTATACTTTTTTCTCCCCGAAAAAAAGCGTAAGCAACAATAATCAAACATAAAATTGATTGTAAAACAGAAATTAATGCCCCTCCCCCTCCGCCTTTACTTAAAGACGCGCTGAAACTTATACCGCCTGTTATTGCCCAAACTATCCAGGAAAAAATATGAGGCCGGGCTTTACCTTTAAACATTTCTACAAAATAGGGCAAAAAAGTCAAAAAGCCCAAAATTAAAGAAAAAACTGTAAAGATAATTTTAATATGCATATTATTAAACGAGGCGGAGAAGCAATCTCAAGATTAGATTGCTTCTCCGCCTTCGGCGGATCGCAATGACATTAAGGTCGGTATGATTTTACCAGATTATCAAACTCTTTATTCGTTAACAATTTTTTACTGATAATGACTTCCCGCAAAGTTTTACCGCTGGCAAGGGTTTCTTTGACTATTTCCTTCATTTTTTCGTAGCCGAATTTTGGAGTAAGCATTGTGGCGTAAGCTGTTGATTTCTCCAAAAGCTCTCGGCAACGTTTAGGGTTGGCCTTTATGGTAACAATGCATCGCTTGGCAAATACGTCTAAAACTTGCGCGGTGATTTTTATTGATTGCAATAATCTGTCAGCTATTGGCGGAATCATTACAGCCAAATTCAGCTGCGCTCCGTGCGCGGCGTGTTCAATCGTCAAATTATTACCGGAAACCGTGTAATACAAAACATTTACTGTTTCCGGTAGAATCGGATTAACCTTACCAGGCATAATCGAAGATCCATTTTGCAGTTCAGCAAGTGTAATTTCGCCCAACCCCCCTCTTGGTCCGCTGGACATTAGCCGCAAATCGCTTGCAATTTTGGAGCAGTCCAAACACAAAGCAGTTATTGCTTGGGAAATGATCACAAAATATCCAGCACTGCTAGTAAGTGGTATCAAATTTTTTCCTGCAACAAATTTTTGGCCAGCCCGTCTCGACTCGGCGAGATCAACGGTCGAGCCGAGGCGGATGATTTTATTTAAATGTTTATAAACCGAGCTAATATATTTTGGGCTGGCGTTTAGGGAATTTCCCGCTGCTGTGCCGCCCAAATGCAAAACTAGTGCGAGGGATTTTACTCTTTCAATTTCTTTTCGATGCTGTCTGATAACTTCTGCATACCCGCCAAACTCTCCGCCCAAAGTAATTGGCACCGCGTCTTGCAAATGGGTTCGGGCAAGCTTTAAAATATTTTTGAATTGATTGGATTTTTTTTCAAATGCTTCGGCCAAATTTCCTAACACTGCTAATAAACTTTCAAGCATTGGCACCGCTGCGACTTTAATAGCGCTTGGGTTAACATCGTTTGTCGACTGGCTTCTGTTAACATGATCATTCGGATGCACAACTGGTCCCACCCCCCCTCTTTTCAAAAGAGGGGGCCGGGGGGAGTTCTTTCCAAGGATTTTATTTGCTATATTCGCAATCACCTCATTCACATTCATGTGGATTGAGGTTCCAGCTCCACCCATTAGCGCCGGAAGCGGAAACTGATCTTTATGTTTGCCTGCAATAATTTCGTCAGCCGCGGCAACAATCGCATTTTTTATGTTGCGACTAAAATTCCCGGCCTCAAAATTCGCCATTGCCGCCGCCTTCTTTATTTGTGCCAGTGCAACAATAAACTCCTTGTGCCAACCTGGGACATCAAACGGAAAATTTTTTATAGCTTTTTGCGTCTGTTCACCGTAATATTTCTTTTTCATGCTAAATTATCTATAATTTTCATCTGTCTCTTTATTTAAATTTAAATGTCATCGGGATACATTTTATTTAAAAGAAGATGGAGCAATTTGCGCCTGCCAGTTTTTAATGAAATCCAATGGATGGATGAGCATAATAATATTCAAAGTCAAATTATCCCTGACCCAAAGCAGCAAGAAAACTTCAATTCCAATAATGGTAAGGATGCTTTGCCAAACTTTAAATTTATAAGCAGCCCAAAAGCCTAAGCACATCATTACCACATCGCATAATGAATTTAAAATGCTGTCGCCGGTGTAGCCAAAATTAACTGTTTCTGCGCGGTAACGGTTAATTATAAAAGGCGAGTTTTCAAAAACTTCCCACGCCGCTTCCAGCAAAACTGCGGCAACAAAACGGTACTTAAACGGTAGCCGGCGGGCAACAAGCCACAATAGCAAATAAAACCCGAAACCGTGGATGACATGAGTAAGCGAGTACGCGTCAAATACCCTTTGGGAATTTTCACTGCCATAAATATTGCCATCCCACCAGCCAAATCTTCTATCCGGCCCCAAAGGCAGCCGGCCCATGGAATACTCAATTATTCCGGCAAGTGCAATTATCGCAATACACGAAATTATTATCCACTTATATTTTTTCATGTTTTTTCTGTTTAGATTTTTTCCTTTCATTAGGATCGCCAAAAACCATCTCATCACGCTCTTTATCTGTTACGGCCCAAGGATGAAACCAGGCAACTTCTGAATCGACTCTATTTTTTTTAGATTTCTCTGGGTTAAACTTAGACCTCTCTGGCATAAAATTTAAATAAATTGTAAAAGTTTGTAAATATTAATCTGGTCAAAATCTTTAATCACCAAATCCGCGTGAGCTATTGACTTAGGATGATGGGTTGTGGCCACAGCCACCACTTTCATCCCTGCCCTTTGCGCAGCTTCTATTCCGTGGAAAGCATCTTCAAATACTACACAATCTTTTGGCCGTGCATTTAATTTTTTCGCGGCTTTCAAAAAAATGTCCGGGTTAGGTTTGCCGCGTTTAACCCCTGTAGCATCTATAGTTACAGGAAAATATTTTTTTAAACGGGTTTTTGCCAAAATAAATTTTACATTTTCGGGAGGGGCAGATGTAGCCAAAGCAACTTTTATTTTATTGTTTTTTAAATCACCCAAAAATTCTGGAAGACCTTTAACCGGTTTTATATGTTGGGCAAATATTTTTCTAAAGTAAGCTTCTCTTTCTCTTCCAAATTTTTCCAACTGATTGTCAGAAATCTTTACCTTTAGAACCTCTCGAACTATTTCTCTGCCAAGCCGACCTAAAAATTTATTTCTGACAATCTCATAAGTTACTCTAGTTCCCAGTTTTTTTGCAAACTTTTTCCAAGCCGCGACATGGAATTTGGTATTGTCCACCACCACGCCGTCCATGTCAAAAATTACAGCTATATTTTTCATACTTTAGTTATCATAACTTTAGGTCGAAATGGCCAGCTGCTGTATTCATTACACAAAACATGGTCAAACTAGTGGAAATTTCCACTAACAACAGACTCGTGGTGTAAATTTTACTTTTTTATGTGAAAACCGAGCTTCATCCCAAAGTAATCGGGACGGAATCTAGATCAAAAATTGTGCTTTCGCTTTGAGCGACAATGGCATGATGCGAACTACTTGCCTGATAACCTATGTAACCCACTACAAACAGCAAGGCCGCTAAAACCAAAACACAGATGTTTGATTTTTTCATAGTGTTAAATTTCCTTAATGGTTATGTCCCTTAATAAGTATAGCTTAACAGTGTCAGTTTGAAAATATCCGAATGGGACTCCCTGGGCCCCGCCTGCGTTGAAACTTCGGCGGGCGGGTCGGCGGGCGAAGCAATCTAATTCTTTATTCTGGATCCGATTTCCATTTTGGCGGAGAGGGAGGGAGTCGAACCCTCGAACCCCTTGCGGAGTTACTGGTTTTCGAAACCAGCGCACTAGACCACTATGCGACCTCTCCACGTCGCGCCTTGCTCCGAGCTATTGTCCCGATTTGCATTGGAACTTTCGCTCTCCGCAGGCGCTCCTGTGTTCCAAAAATCCCTTGGGTATTTTTGAAAGTCCTTTAAACTACCTGTGCCATTAAATTATGGCCGAAGGTTCAATTCTTTTGGCTCCCAGAACATCAAAATCTCTATCATAAGAAATTACAGCAGCTTCGCCATTTAAAATTTCCGGGTGTGATGCTAAAAGACAATCGGCAAACTTAACGTTATTACTAAGATATAAGTCTGCGGCTACTACCGGGGTATAGGCATCTTCAATTCTAAGACTTGGGATACTTAAAACGGAGCGAATTACTTTGGCTATATCATCCTTTTTATATTTATAGGCCCGTAAAAGCGTCCAAGCAATTTCGGCTAAAACCAATGAAGACGTAAAAAACATTTCTTTTTTCCCCGCAAGCCGCTTAAGCAAACCTTCACATATTTCAGCCTTTTGCCGATCGTCTTTAACTATGGCCCTCAAAAAAATATTGGTGTCTAACAAGTACTTATGCGCGTTCATAATTTCTTTCCATAAATTCCCTGGCCTTTAAAACGTCCATGGGTCTCTTGGGTCTTTTAAGTCTTTTTACTACTTCAAAAAAATCCAGAGCCGGTTTAACTTTTATGCTTTGGTCTTTTGGCTCAAATTCCACTATTACGCGTCGGTTTTTTTGCAAACCTAATCTATCCCTAAAAACCTTGGGGATAGTCATTTGTCCTTTGCTGGTGACTGTAGTTTGGTAAGTCATAATAAAAAAGTATTACTTATAAATAAAGTAATACCATTATTACAGGCTTACGAGCAAATGTCAAACTAATTGGCCGCAAAACCTCAGCCTTGGTAATTTTTAAATGCTGTCGTTTACCAAACTCGATACGCGCTTTTATATGATAGGAAAATTATTCACCACACCACCCATGTCAAAAATTACAGCAAAATTTTTATATAGTATCGATACACTGGTGTCCAATTAATTTTTTAAAAATCTTAAATTTACTCATTCGTTAGCCGTAATCTGACAAAAACATATTTTTCGATTTCAATTTGGTTTAATGGGATAATTGAGAGAATTAACCTCAAT
>JAHFJK010000035.1 GCA_023245915.1 Candidatus Doudnabacteria bacterium
GCTAATGTGACGGCCGACATTTTCATTGGAAAACTCTCCGGCGACTATCTGCTTTAAAGAATGTAAAATTATTTCAGATGAAACCACCACAATGGTTTTGCCGGTGTAATATTCAACAACATCTTCCAAAAAACTTTTTAATCTTTTGGCAACCTGTTTGCCGGTTTCTGAACCTTGAACCGGTTTGTTGACATTGTCAGTCAGTCTTCTAAATTTATTTATATTTATTCCTTCAAGCTTACCCGCGCCAATGTCATTCAAACGGGGGTCTGTTTGAATTTTTAGATGTTGCAATTTGGCCAAAGGCGCGGCCGTATCTTTGGTGCGCTGCATTTGGGAGGCTATGATGGCTAAAATTGCTTTATTTTTTAATTTCTTGGCCAAGCTTAAGGCCTGTAATTTCCCTTTCTCGGTTATATGAAATTGTTTTTTCGGATCGCCATTTACAATATTTAAAACATTATGCTGGCTTTCCGCGTGCCGCATGGCAATGATGGTAATTTTCTGCCTGCCTTTAACATGCGTCTTTCCGCAAGAGCAATGCCAATAAATTGGTTTAGGGGATTTCATAATAAAATTTAGTGTTCGAGCTTGTCGAGAACCTAAATTTATCTTCTCGACTCGCTGCGCTCGCTCGAAGAATGAAGTTATAGCGAGTAGTTCTTAATCAGCTTTTATATAAAAGGAAAATTAGTGATAAATTATGGCGCAACTTTTTTTCCGTCAACTTATGATAAAAAATCATTCTTGCCGATTTTTATTAATGTTTTCCTTTTACTAACAAGCTTTTTGATTGTTTATTCGCTATGAGTTCAATATTACAGTTATTATAACAAAATAAAAAAATTTTAGACAAAAGAAAGCCGGTGGCCGTTTCACGCCTTTTAGGAATGAATTCGGCCGACCGGTTGAACTACTTGCGATAGGACAAGGTTTGTGTGACCTTCTCCAAATTGATTCTTTGATACGTCGCAAATATGTCCAGTAAGAGTGTAGTCGTTCAGCTCCGGTGTCCATCAGATACTGACTGAGCATGCGATTCTGCGTGGTCAGCTCTTGAACTTCAGATTGTGCGTCGGCAAGAGCCTTCTGGCACGCAGTGTGGGTCTGCCAGGCGTCTGAGATTGCTTCGCGAAGTACGGCGTTCTCTTTCTCAAAATCCTGCAATTGTTGGCGGAATGTCTCTATTACTTCTTTGGGGCCATCATTCGGTATATCGATCATACACCCTCCATTGGGGTAATTGTATACCCCTAAAACTGTTCGTCAAGTTGCTTAATTTATCAAATTTCTGGACTCTAGTTTGAATTATGATTAAAATGAATTTATGTTTAAACTTAGGATTATTGCATTGGGAAAATTTAAGGAGCAGGCGTATTTGGACTTGGAGAAAGAGTATTTAAAAAGATTGCGCTCTTACGCAAAAATCGAAGTAATAGAATTGCCAGAAGTCCCCTATCATGTTCATCAAGACTTAAATTTAATTAAAGAAAAGGAAGCGGCAAAAATTATTAAGCAGCTGCCGGAAAATGGAATTGTAATTTTGCTGGAAGAAAAAGGTATTGCCAGAAATTCCCATGATTTTGCCCAATTTTTGCAAAGGACTGGTGGCTTAGGCAAGGAATTGGTCTTTGTGATTGGCAGCGGAATTGGTCTTCACGAGTCATTAAAACAATATTCAAATTATTCAATCTCCCTCTCCCCCCTCACCTTCCCTCATAATCTTGCTCGCCTAATTTTAGTGGAACAGATTTATCGAGCTGGTACTATACTTACAGGTAAAGAGTATCACAAATAGCGCTAAGGGCTAAGAGTTGATATCCCCTTCTCGGGGATTTTTAATTTCTGCAGCGATTAGTCCGAGGAAAATCCAGAGCAGGATTTGGGTTTGCTCCAGGGTATAAAAATAATGGTCAAATTGCATGAGGAGCAAGAAGGTGGCCAGGATAGTAAAAAGTAAAAAGTAAAAAGTAAAAAGTTTAAAATCAATCCCTGGTTTTATTTTCTTTAAGAGTCCCCAAAGATGAGAAAAAATGATCCATATTAAAAGTAGCGCGCCAGGGATGCCCAACTCAGCAGCTGCGATTATAAAGTAGTTGTGTGGGGGCTGTTTTTCCCAGGGTTGTAAAGTTTTACTGGAATAGTGTTCCATATGAAGCACGCTCTCCCCCACCCCAACCCCGAAGATTGGGTTTTTTTGTATCATATTTAACCCAACCGCGTTATAGAATTTTCTGTCAATTGTAGACTGATCGGAAAAAGTAGCTCGAGAAAAAAGAAAGGGTTTGAAGAGAAAAAATGAGACAATAACAGAGATGGTCACCATCGTTAATGTCATTGCGAGCGACTGAAAGGAGCGCGGCAATCTATTTTGAGATTGCTTCGGCGCTTCGCGCCTCGCAATTACAGTTAAGCCTATTGAAAGAATCAACAACCCTAAAGCCAAAGCCAAATACGCTGCACGTGAAAAGGTTACTGTAACCCCCAAAATATTTAAGAAAAGCAGTAAGGAATACAGCATCCTGGATTTTCGTTTTTCCGATTGTATTAAAAGATAGACGGTTATAATAACTCCAGCAACCAGAAAGGCTGAAAGGGGATTTGGGTGGGGGAAGGTGCCGTAACCACGGATTAACGTTGTTCCACCTGAAACAATTTTAGAAACCCCCAAAATTGCTGAATTTAAGTGCTGCTCTCCAAGTTTGTATAAGCCTATTGAGCTCTGGCTAGCGAATTGGCTTAAAGCCAAGACTGATTGAATAGCGCAAAACCATGCAAAAAGCTTAAAAAAGGTTATTTTTAAGGCTGTTTCTTGGAAAATGATCATAAATGTTTCATATGCAACAATTAGTTCTATAAATTTAAAGCAGTACCAAAGGTTTATTTGAGAAAGATTGGATGATTTAAAAATTAAGGCTAAAATAAGCCAAATAATAAATATCGGCAATCCGATATTTATCTTTGTCCAAGAAAAATTCTCATATATATAAGGAAAAATATAAACAAAGATGAGAATTAAAAAAATGTCGCTTAAATATAAGGAAAACGAGGTAAAATCAGAATAATCTCCTGTCAAAAAAGCTTCTTTTGTAAAAAAAACGAGCCTAATTGGAAAAAAAATAGAAAAAATCAACAATATTAGAAGAAGTTTGATAATTTGCTTATTTTGTAAATTTATGATGTAATTATTTCGCATGAATCGATTGCTTATTTTTGCTCTCTTAAATTGAGTAACTGCCCACTGGCATTGCGAGCGATTTAAGGGCTTTGGCTTAAATTGCGTGGCAATCATATCTTGAGAAAGATTGCTTCGCTCGGATGCACTCGCTCGCAATGACAGCAATACCGATGTTTTGTATGCCCAGTGGGCAGTTACTATATTGATTCTAACACGGGGACATTTTTTATGTTATAATTTCCGAGACTTAGTCTGGTTTTCTCCTCATAGTTCAATGGACAGAACGGGGGACTCCTAAGCCTCAAATCCAGGTTCGACTCCTGGTGAGGAGACCAAAAAATTTGCTATAATTTTCTTATATGATCGATCCGGAATTACGTCATTACCTATCAGGCCTAAACCAGAATTTGACTGAAATCAAAAATCAGAAAAGTCCCGGCATTTGGCGGGCGTTTTTAAACGGCATGTTCAGCGCTTTTGGCTATGTTGTTGGGCTGGCGCTGATGGTAGCTGTTTTAGTATGGATTTTGAATGCCACTGGTTTACTGCCAGAGTTTAAAAATCAAGTAAAAGATTTTAAGACCTTTATGACCAAGGCAGAAAAGTTAATTGATGCCGGGCAAAAGCAGCAGGAGAGTGGATCAATGGTCAAATAAAACCGCTTGAAGAATTAGGGGAAAAAGAGTAAATATTTTAGACTTTTTAGGGCCTGTAGTATAATGGTAATACGGATCCATGGCATGGATTAGTCGGGGGTCCGATTCCCCCCAGGTCCACCAAATTTAGATAATATGCAAATAATTTTAGGAATTCTAGTCTCAGTAATTTTATATTTTCCGATTGTAGAATTTTTGAGCATGCCCTTTATTTATCGTCTTAAAAGTTCCGGTCAAAATGCGACAGGTGGGGGCGCGCCTTGGGTTATCGTTACGGCCACTTTAGAATTAATTGTTGGAGCGATAATTATTTGGAGGAAACCGAATAATAAAAATTTTGGAACCGGAATAATAATTGGTGCCGTTCTAATGGTTTTATTTATGCTTTTTTTAACTCCTGCCTTAGGGATTTAATATTTAAGGGAAATATGTTTGTTTTTAACGGGATGTAGTATACCGGTAGTACGCGCTTTCATCCTGTACCAATTTCTCATCATGTTTCAAAAACGTAATTTTTAATTGCCTTTGGCCGGGCTGGAGTATGACGGTAGTACGCACGCTTCGGGTGCGTGTAGACTGGGTTCAATTCCCAGCAGCCCGACCACAAGCAATGAAAATTGTTACGGGACAAGGGTGCACGAAGACAGGGTTCAACTTGCCCCGTAGTGAGCCGAAGGCTTTACTACCAGGGTTCCCAGCAGCCCGACCAGGAATTTGCCCCGAGAATCGGGGTTTTATATTTGGTTTTCTGGTGTTATGATAAGGCTATGATTAAACAGATTAAGAATAAATTATATTTTTTTGTTGCCCATTATTTTAAATTTTTTGCCCAAATCCGGCTGGCTAAATGGCAGCCAAAAGTTGTGGTTGTTACCGGTTCAAACGGCAAGACTACTTTATTGCATTTAATAGAATCCCAGCTGGGAGAGCGCGCCAGGTATTCACATCATGCCAACAGCAGTTTTGGAATTCCATTTGATATTTTGGGCTTAAAGCGTAAAAATTTCACTTTCGACGAGTGGCCAATGTTATTTTTCTGGGCGCCAATTAAAGCTTTTAAAAAAGTTTTTGTTGAGAAAATTTATGTCGTTGAAGCAGACTGTGACCGGCCGGGGGAGGGGAGATTTTTGGCTGATTTATTGCATCCATCGGTTACCATTTGGCTTAATTTAAGTAAAACCCATAGCATGAATTTTGAAAAAATAGCTTTGGGAAGATCCCAAATAAAAGAAGTAATTGCTAATGAGTTTGGAAATTTTTTATCGCAAACCAAAGATGTGGCAATTGTAAACGGCGATGATGAATTAATCGTAAAGCAAACGGAAAGAAGCAGAGCCGAGATTTCTAAAATTTTTGAATTACAGTTGGAAAATTATCAGCTGTATAATAAAAGCACACAGTTTAAAATAGGCGGATTTGAATATAATTTTTCCAGTTTGCTTCCCCGAGAAATTTTTTATTCTATTTTAGCGACTCATCAGCTTCTTAAATTTTTAAATTTTCCAGAAGATGAGAAATACAGAAATTTTCAACTGCCCCCGGGTAGAAGTTCCATTTTTTCTGGGATTAAAGATACTACTTTAATCGACAGCTCCTATAATGCTAATTTAAATAGTATGGAAGCGGTGCTAAAGATGTACAATGACTACCCGGCTAAAACAAAATGGGCCGTGTTAGGGGATATGCTGGAGCAGGGCGCGCAAGAGCAGGAGGAGCATGAAAAATTGGCGCAATTAATTTTACAGATTAAGCTGGATAAAATAATTTTAATGGGTCCAAGGGTTTGCAAATACACATATCCTAAACTTCAGAATCCATCAGCAGAAAAATTTGAACGGCCAAAAGAAGCTTTGGGTTATTTGCTGGCAAATATTTCCGGCGGCGAAGTAATTTTATTTAAGGGCGCGAGATTTTTGGAAGGCGTGGTTGAACACTTGTTGGCAAATAAAAGTGACGTTGAAAAATTGTGCCGCAGGGAAAAAATTTGGCAAATTAGAAGGAAGGAGTGGGGGTTATAGGTTGCTGAAGGGACGCTGATTTAAACACCAACGCTGATAGGACGCTGAGTATTTAGTTAAAATTTAATTAATATGGAAAAAATATTTATTATTCACGGTTGGACTTATACAACGGACAGATGGCAAAATTTCATTGCCAGGGTAAAAGAGGGGGGATACGAATCTGTTTTGCTGACCGTGCCCGGTTTAACTGAAGCTACAGATAAGGTTTGGAGCTTGGATGATTACGTGGAGTGGTTAAAGCAAAAGTTGGAGAATGAAGACCAATCTATTTTAGTGGGTCACTCCAATGGCGGTCGTATTGCTTTAGCTTTTGCAGCCAAATATCCCGGCAAATTAAAACAGCTTATTTTAATAGATAGCGCGGGTATTTATCATAATGAATTGCCCTTGAGGTTTAAACGCATGGTGTTTGGAGCCTTGGCAAAAATTGGCAAGAAAATTACAGCATCGGAAAATTTGAGAAAAGTTTTGTACAAATTCGCAGGCGAAAGCGACTACAAAAACGCAAGCCCGCAAATGCGGCAGACCATGGTCAATTTAATTTCTGTAGATTTGACCCCAAAATTGCCGGCTATTAACACGCCAACCTTAATTATTTGGGGCCGCGAGGACAAAGCCACGCCGCTTGCGGACGGTGAATTAATGCATAAACTAATCGCAACATCACAGCTAAATATTATTAATGGCGCGAGGCACTCGCCTCATTTTACGCACACCAAAGAAGTTTGTGACGCAATTATCCAAACAATAAAAAAATATGGTTTTTAATTCCCTGGGTTCAAATTATAATTTTGCGACTTCGACCAAGATGCTGTTTGCGCGTGGCCGAAAATTTGACGCGGTTGACTTAAAAAAAATACTGGAAGAAAAATATCAGGGCCAGGCAACACTGCTTTACAAAGGCAGGCAAGCCATTACCATGGCTTTGAAGTTTTTAAATTTGCCCCAAGGCTCCATTGTAGCGATTAATGGTTTTACCTGCTACGCAGTGTATCAGCCGATTGTAGAAGCAGGCTTGAAAGCGGAATACTTAGACGTGGCCGATGGAAAGTTAAATTTTTCAGCTGACGAATTAAAGAAAAAATTGGATGCCGGGGTAAATATAAAAGCTGTAATTATACAAAATACTTTGGGATATGTATGCGATATTGAAAACATTGCAGCCATCTGCCGACAAAATAATATTATTTTAATAGAAGATTTAGCCCACAGCGCCGGCGCAATGTATTTAAATGGACAAGAAGCCGGCACAGTCGGTGATTTTGTCATTTTGTCTTTTAGCCAGGACAAAATAATAGACGCGGTTTCCGGCGGAGCTCTGGTTGTGAGAAATAAAAAATATCAAAATTTGCAGTTGCCAAAAATTGCTCAACCCGCCAAAAAACAGCAAGTAAAAGATAGGTTCTACCCAAATTTTACTTTTAAAATTAGGATGGATTATTTGATAGGCCTGGGCAAATTTACCCACAAAATTTATAAAAAACTGGGTTTGCTTTCCAAACCCATGGGCGAGCTTAACAAGATAGTTTTTTTAGATTTGCCAGGCTGGTATTGCCGTTTTGCCAATGACGGAATAAAAAATTTAGCAGACAATTTGAATCGCCGCAGAAAAATTTCGACCATTTATTTACAAAATTTAAACCCACAGATTTTAATCGGCGGCATAAATTTGCAAATTCAAAACTCAACCAATTTACGTTTTCCAATTGTCGTAAATAATCGAGCCAGTTTGATCAGTTATTTAAAAAATCACAATATTCATGTTGCTGATATTTGGTATGACGCGCCGGTGGCGCCAAAAAACTATTTAGCTTTAACCGACTATAATCACCAGTGTCCTAAGGCAGAAAAATTGTCGGAACAAATACTAAATTTGCCCACGCACATTAATGTTTCGGAAAAAGAAGCAAATAAAATATCTCTGGCAATAAACGCATGGCTGAAGTTACAGTAAAAAATATTTTTGATCAAGCAAGCTGGGAAAATTTTTTAGCTTCTCATCCCGAAGCTAATTTTTTGCAGTCCTGGTATTGGGGAAAGTTTCATGAGGCCCTTGGCAACAAAATCCACCGCGTGGGTTTTTATAATGGCGACAATTTAGCCGGGGTTATGCTTTCCGTGGTGGAGAATGCAAAACGCGGCAGATACTTAACGGTCCCGGCTGGACCGATTATTGAGTGGCAAGATCCAGCATTGGTTGAAAGTTTCATTAGCGAAATAAAAAAACAAGCTGCACTGGATAAATGTGGGTTTGTCAGGGTACGGCCACAACTGGAAGCTAATGATTTTTCCAAGAAACTTTTTCAAAATTTGGGTTTTGTATCTGCTCCTATCCATTTGCACGCTGAACTTACTTCTCAATTAGATTTATCATCTTCGGAAGATCACCTGTTGGCTAATATGAGAAAAGCAACGAGATATGAAATAAAAAAAGCGCTTGCGCAGGGCATAAAAATTACCACATCACAAAGCCCCCAAGACATAAAAAAGTTTTATGATTTGCAGGTTTTAACCTCAGAAAGACAAAAGTTTGTGCCTTTTTCCTACGAGTTTTTTTATGAGCAGTTCAGAGTTTTTGCTCAAGCAGGCAAAGCGTTGCTTTACAGCGCCGAGCTGGACGGCAAACTTTTGGCCATGGGTTTTATTATTTTTTATGGCCAGGAGGCTGCTTACCACTATGGCGCGAGCACACAAGAGGGCAGAAAATATCCGGGCGCCTATTTGATTCAATGGGAGGCAATAAAAGAGGCCAAACGCAGAGGTATGGCCCGTTATAATTTTTGGGGAGTGACCCGCGAAGACCAAAAAGATCATAGGTTTTATCGCTTGTCTATTTTTAAACGCGGCTTTGGCGGAAAGGATATGGAATATTTGCACGCGCAGGACTTGGTAGTTAGCCGTTTTAGATATATTCTAAATTTAATAGTAGAGAGCCTTCGCAAAAAAATTCGGCATGTTTAGTGTTTCATTCAGTTTTTTACTTCCCTTGGTGGAACTTATGTGATAGCATAGGCAGTTTTACAATAAACACTGATGTCATCTCGCAACCCATTCGATTTCGCTCAGGGTATGCGGGATCCAGACTTGGCCTTTTTCTGGATTCCGGATAAATTTAATAACAATGTAAATTTTCCGGAATGACATAACATTTATGACTTCTAAATATGACCCCGAAGCAATCCCTCGCTGCACTCGGGATGCTACAGGGCAAGAAAACAAAAATGAATCACAAGTATGAAAAAATGAAAATTTTAGAGGGTTTTACTCACATTATTGGCTGTGATGAGGTTGGTAGGGGATGCCTGGCCGGACCGGTGGTTGCGGCGGCAGTGGCGTTGCCTGTATTAGGTATAAAGTATAAGGTATTATGGAAAGACATCAGGGATAGCAAATTGTTATCGGCAGAAAAAAGGCAGGAGCTGGAGTTAATTATAAAAGCCCACGCGGTGGCATGGGGTATTGGGGTGGTAGGTGAAAAAATAATAGACGAAATAAACATCCATAACGCGAGTTTGTTGGCTATGAGGCGGGCGGTTGATGGCTTGTTGAGTGTAGTGCGGCTCCGTGGGCTGCTATCAGCGGCAAGGCAGGCCGAGGGCCTGCACTACAAGGAAAGAGGAAGTGGTTGTTTTTTATCTGTCGACGGTAAATTTAAAGTCCCAAATCTAAATCTACAACAAGAAGCCATTATAGACGGCGACAACAAAGTCCTCTCTATTGCAGCAGCATCAATAATTGCCAAAGTTTATCGCGACAATTTAATGAAACAACTTCATGAAAAGTACCCACTTTACAATCTTGCGCAACATAAGGGTTATGCCACAGCCGAACATCGCCAGCAGATTTTAAAAAATGGGTTAACCGCTATTCACAGATTGACTTTTTGTAAAGCATTTATAGGCTGAAATCTATTGCTTTTTATCCCTAGCCAAGCTATTATTTAAGTATGGATACACCTAATCCACCAAAGACCAATCTGTGGGGAGAACCCAAACTTATAGAGCAGGCTAAAACAGATACCCCGATAATCGATTGGATGAGGCAAAGAAAAATTGTAAAAAAATTAGCTATAATCACTACGATAGGCTGGGCGGCCGTTGCATCCAGCTTTTTATTCCCATCCTATACATATTCTGATGAGGCTTTTTGGGTTTGGATGATTTTTGCGATCCCTATACTATCCGCTGTTTTAGTAGCTTGTTATTTTGTTGCAAAACCAAATAATAAAGAAATTATGGCCGGACAAAATAATACAAAAAAGACAATTTCTGTTTTAGGTATTTTTGTTATGGCAATCTTTACGGCAATTGTGTCATTTTTTGTTATGCTATTTATTTGGCTTGATCGCAATCCCCCGCATATTCATAGTTAAAAAATTTTTCAAACTTTGAGTGACTTTTGCGACTTCGGTTTTTAAAAATAAATGATGTTTGTTTTCAAGAGTTATTATTTGAATTTTTTTGTTAAAAGCAAAAAGGTTTTTGATTTTTGAAGAAAGTATTTTATCTTTTTTTCCGCAAATAATCATCACTGGAATTTTCAAAACTTCAAGATTGGGCATGCCTTCAAAATCAGCCATCGCGTAGAGCGATCCAACAAGATCTTTGGTATTAATCGATTGCACTGTGTGTCTAGCGTCCAACAGTGTTGGATTTTCATAATTTTTTAATTTAGAATAATCGAATTTCGTTTTTTTATTATGAGTTGGATAGGGCCATATTTTCTTTATCAGCCTTAAGATAAATTTTTCATATCGGTTAAATTTTTCTTTAAAAAATGGACTAATGAATATCAAACCATTTACTCCGTCTATCTTTTGTTCCAATAGTAAAGCGATGTGAGCCGAATAAGAATAAGAAATTATTGTTAAAGATTTTATATTCAGATGGTTCAATATATACTCACTGGTGTCCAATTAATCTCACCATAGATAAGGCTGAATTAGAGAATCGCCTGTTTCTGCAGGCAGACTATACTCGGAAGTCAGCTTAACTAAAGGAGTTTTGTCGAAAAGGGAAACAC
>JAHFJK010000036.1 GCA_023245915.1 Candidatus Doudnabacteria bacterium
CAACATTCCCATAATTTTAGGCTCGGTGCGCGAAGGCAGAAATAGCGAAGCGCCGGCACAAGCTTGTTAGGGGAAAGCTGTGAACGGGGGCGTTGATTTTTTCTTTACTAAGCTGTATAATTTGGCTATGAAAGAAATTTTTCCTGGAATTACTGCGGATCCCGCGGTGCAATTTGGCAAACCTGTTATTGCGGGCACTCGCGTTCCGGTTGATCTTATTGTAGGCCATCTTGCCGCGGGTGACAGCATAGAACAGGTTATGAAAGAGTATCAGCTGGAACAAGCCGACGTTCGGGCGGCTTTGAAGTATGCATCTAAAATTGTTGGTGAAGAAACTTTAATTTTTGGCAATGCGTTTTCTCATTGACGAAAATTTACCCCTGTCTTTAGGCTCAATATTCAAGCAGAACCGACATGAAGCAGAGTTTGTAAAGAATACAAAAGAACTTCGCGGCAAACCCGACGAAGTTATTTTTGAATATGCCGCCACCAACGGATTAATGATTGTAACCCGCGATCTGAATATTGCCAATCCTATTCGCTTCAAATTAGAAAAAGTTATTGGTATAGTTGTCTTGCGTTTTCCCAATGATGTTTCCATAGAGCGAATAATCCAAGAAATAGGAAATGTAATGAGCCAATTAACCGAGGAGCAATGGCGCCAACTGGTTGTAATTGAACCCGGTTCGGTGCGTTTGCGTAAATTACTCTAAAAATTTTAAATTATAAATCTAAAATGCTCAACATTCCCATAATTTTAGGCTCGGTGCGCGAAGGCAGAAATAGCGAAGCGCCGGCAAAATATATAGTAGAAAAAATTAAAGCCCTGGGGCATCGGACCCAGTTGGTGGATTTTAAGCAAATGCCTTTGCCGTTTTTTAACTCTAAACTAATGCCGAGCCAAATGAGAGGCAAGTATCCGCACGAAAATATCCAACAGTGGAGTGAGATAGCTTACCAGGCAGAAGCCTTTGTGATTGTGACTCCGGAATATAATCACGGCTACCCAGGAGTTTTAAAAAATGCCTTGGATTGGCTATATTGGGAGTTTGACCACAAGCCCGTCGGTTTGGTAGGAGTTTCCGACGGTTTAGTTGGCGGGGCGAGAGTTATTGAACAGCTACGGCCGATTATGGAAAATTTTTCTATGTTTGCGGTTCGCGAAACAGTAATGTTTACCAATGCCGACAAAGCCTTTGATGAATCGGGCAAATTAATTGTAGAGTCATTCGACAAAAAAATCGACGGCATGCTTAAGAGCTTGGCTCAGTCCGCAGAAATAATGAAAGCCTACCCTCGCGTGAAAAGACCAGAGTAAAATGACAAGAATGACAAAAACGACGGAATTGACAAAATTATAGACTGCAGTTTTGCAGTCTATTTTTGTTCAATTTTGTCATTTTTTTAATTTATGTCAATTAAACCACTCTCCACTTCCCTCCCTCATCCTTCATTAGCTTGCCCGCCACAGAAAACCCAGCTGCCAGTTTGTGCCCCCCGCCGCCAAAAACGTGGGCAATCTTAGAAACATCTATATTTTTAAAAATATCACTGCGCAAACTCCCCTTTATAATGCCACCGTCTTGCCGCAAGAACATGGCAAATTTGGCTTCGGGCAGGGTGTTAAGCATTTCCGTAAAGCCTTCAAACGCGGCTTGGGGCAGTTTTTCAAACTCCTGTAAATCTGTCTCCGTCATTACCGAGTAAATAATTTTATTTTTCGTGTCGTAAAAAGAATTTTCTATGGCCTTGCCCCAGGCTTTCAGCACAAAAGGGCTTTTGCTTTTAAAGGTGTGTTTAATTATTTTGCTCACATGAGCGCCTTTACGCATTAGCGCGGCCGCAGTTTTTAAGGTCGAACTTTGGGTGTTGGAATGCATAAAGCTGCCGGTGTCGGTAATAATACCAGTGAGCAAACAGGTAGCAATTTCCTTGGTAATTGGCCATTGGTTGAAAAGAAAAAAGTCATACACCAGTTCGGCGACTGAAGATTTGGTATGGTCAACAATATTCACATGGCCAAAGTGGTTGTTGTCAGGATGGTGGTCGATGTTAATAATTTTCACTTTTAAATTTTCAATTTTCAACGAACCTGTCCTATTTATGGCAGAACAGCCAAACGTTATCAGCAGGTCAAAATTATGATGTTCAACCCCGTTAAAGGTAAGCCGCCCCAAGGCGGCTGAAGCCGTGCCGCTTTCAGCGGCAGGGCGACCTCTAACGGGGTCAATATCGTCAATTATTTTTTCACTGCCCGGCAAAAATGCCAAAGTCGGCGGCACGCCTTTTTTAATGGCATAAGTTACGCTCTTGCCCATTTTTTCTAAGTGGTGTCCCATAGCCAAAAGCGCTCCGCCGTCGTCCCCGTCCATGCGTTCGTGCATGGTCAGGAGGATTCGGCGGGAGCCTTCGATAAGTTTTTTGGCTTGAGAAAATTCTTGATGCATTATTAATTTTCAATTTCCAATTTCCAATTTCCAATAAATTTTTAATTTTGTAATTTGAAAATTAAAATACTGAAAATTCAATGGAAATTGATAATTGTAAATTCAAAATTATCCCTCTTCATGTATCTCCCTAAGCACCTCCTCTATATGCTGTGCGTACCTTGGGCCGGTATCAAGATGAAAACTAATCCGCGGGATAATTTTAGTGTGGAAGTGTTTGTTAACTTCTCCCTGGATGTCGTAAATATTTTTTGCTAAAAATTTTAAAATCGCATCATCCTCGCCATTAAATATAGATATCCAAACCTTTGCCCACTTCATGTCGCGTGAAGTGTCAACTTTGGTAATGGTCACCAGGCCTTTAAAATTTTCTAAATATTCATGCAAAACCGGCCCGAGTTCGTGCTGGATTAAGGAATTAACTTTGGCTATGCGATTGGTGTCTTTTTTTACTGGTTTCATAGATTTTAATCTTTATTATTCTCTCCAATTCATGGAGAGATGCCCCGAAGGGACAGAGAGGTTAAAATTTGTTTGTCATTCCGGCCGTCCGCCTTTGGCGGAGCGAGCCGGAATCTATTTTCTGGATTCCCGCCTTCGCGGGAATGACTCAATAATTATACAACTAAACAGTATAGATAAATTTTAGATTTTTTTCAATAGCTACGGTCAACCACATTTCTAAAAACTGTAACATTTTTCTTAGAATCTCGTCTTTATTTACAATAAAATTTATGCCTTTAAGGATCAGGGTTTTTTCTACCTGTTTGTCAGTTCCGACACAGAAGAAGCTCATCCCCTTTTTGTCTGCCGCATAGCAGAGATCATCAAAGACTCTTGAGGACAATGTCTGGATCGACAAACAAAAATATAATAAATTTCATTTACCCACTCTCTTAACTTCCTCTGTAAAAAACCAGCCCGCAAATACTAAACTTTTTGGAGTATCTCCGGGAGTCGCGGAAGGCTTCTTGGTTTTAAAAGAAAATATAAAATCTTCTCCCAAAGTGATTTTGTATACAAAAATTTTATCTGCCGACTTGGTGGAGTCTTTTCCCTACATACAAGGCATAGTTTCAGAAAAGGGCGGGCTACTTTCGCATTTGGCGATTATGGCGAGGGAAAGTAGCATTCCCGTTATAACTAATTTTAATTTGCATGCCTCAAACATAAAATTAGGAGATAAAATTATTTTGGATGCCAATTCAGGAACTGTTAAACTAAAGGCTGACGGCCTGGGTTAAAATTTTTTGTTGTATTTTTTTAGCCGCAAGCGGTATAATACTCTTGGATATTATTTTAATTCTTTTCAGCCTAATTTTATGTCCTGGATAGTTTACGCCATCCTCTCCGCGTTTTTTGCTTCCTTAGTTGCTATTTTCGGCAAAATTGGCATCAAAGGCGTTAGCAGCAATCTGGCAGTCGCCGTCCGCACAATAATCATTTTATGTTTTGCCTGGGCAATTGTCTTAATAGAAGGCACCGCGACACAACTGAAAAACTGGCCTAAAAACACCTGGCTATTTATTGTCCTGTCCGCTTTTGCCACCGGCCTGTCCTGGTTATTTTATTACAAAGCCTTGCAGCTAGGACAGGCGTCTAAAGTAGCGCCTCTAGACAAATTAAGCGTGGCGCTGACGATTGTGCTGGCATTTATATTTTTAAATGAAAAACCAACCGTTGGGAATATTTTAGGAGGGCTTTTAGTAACGGCCGGAGTAATGTCAACAATATTTATCAAATAATTTTAAAAGTATGATAGGTTACAAAGAAAATATTGAGGATTTGACAATTCTAAATAATAATTTTAGAAGGGTTTTGTATACCGCCAAATTCAGCCAACTTGTGGTAATGAGCCTTAAACCGAAGGAAGAAATTGGTGAGGAAATCCACACTGTAGACCAATTCTTCCGTTTTGAAAAAGGCAACGGAAAAGTTGTTATAGACGACAACTCTTACGAAATTAAAAATGGCGACGTGATTATTGTGCCCGCCGGAGCCAAACATAATGTAATTAATACATCCGGTTCAGAAAGTTTAAAGCTCTACACTTTATATTGCCCGCCTCATCATAAAGACGGAACAATCCACGCGACCAAAGAGCAGGCTTTGGCTGACGAAGAACATTTTGAAGGAAAGACTACGGAATAAATATATGCAAAATAAATCTATTGCCGAACTTTTTAATTTTGCGCGCAAAACCGCGGTGGTAACAGGCGGGGCCATGGGCATTGGCTACGGGATTGTTTTAAGATTTTTGGAGGCGGGGGCGAATGTGGTCGTTGCGGATTTGGATGAAAAAGTTGGAAATGAAAAATCAGAGGTGCTAAAAAAGGACGGAAAAAATGTTCTTTTTGTTAAAACCGATGTCAGTTCGGAAAAGGAAGTTAAAAATTTAATCGCCCAAACTTTAGACCATTTTTCCGGCCTGGATATATTCGTAAATAATGCCGGCATTTACCCGCAAAAACCGGTGCTGGAAATGGACTTGGCTTTGTGGGAAAAAATTCAGGCGGTAAATTTGCGCAGCGTTTTTCTTTGCTGCCGCGAGGCGGCAAAAGTGATGATCAAAAAAGGCGGCGGGAACATTATTAACATCGGCTCCATTGATTCCCTGCACCCGAGCATGGTCGGCCTTGCTGCTTATGACACGTCTAAGCATGGGGTCTGGGGATTTACCAAAAATTTCGCTTTAGAAGTCGCCGGCAAAGGCATTCGGGTTAATGCCATAGCCCCAGGCGGCATAAATACCGAAGGCGTGGCAAAAATTATGGGCGGCGGCGAGCAGGTCAAATCTGTAATAAAGCAATTTGCCGAAAAAGTGCCGCTTGGCCGGTTTGGCGAGCCTGACGATATTGCCATGGCAGCCCTGTTTTGCGCCAGCGAAGCCAGCGCTTACATGACGGGTGAAATAATTGTAATTGACGGAGGGGTGCTTTTAAAATAACTATGGACAAAGAGCCCAAAAAGATACTTCAGGTGTTTGGCTGGGCTTCTTTTTTGAATGATTTTGGTTCAGACATTATTTTTCCGTTGTGGCCGCTGTTTTTAACTTCCGTCCTCGGGGCGAATATGGCCGTTTTGGGTTTTATTGACGGCTTAGGCGATGCTATCGTCTCTATTTCCCAGGCGGTTTCAGGCTATATTGCCGACAAGACGGGAAAACGAAAAATTTTTGTCTGGCTCGGATACGTTTTTGCCGGAGTATCACGAGTTGGTTACGCGTTCGCGCCGACCTGGCATTATATTATTCCTTTTAGGATTTTAGACCGCTCGGGAAAGATGCGCGGCGCGCCCAGAGACGCGATTGTGGCGGATATTTCCACTGACAGCGAGCGGGGCAGAAATTTTGGATACTTGAGAATGATGGATAATCTGGGCGCGGTCTGCGGGGTAGTGTTTACAATTATTTTTTTCAAACGGCTTGGCTACCATAATCTTTTTTTGCTTGCGGCCATTCCTTCTCTTATTGCAGCATTTTTGGTTTTTCGCCAGATAAACGAGCATGCGGGAGAAAATAAAAAAATCTTTAAAGGGTTCGCCTTTAAAGATTTTCATCGGGATTTAAAATTATATATGGTATTAAGCGCGCTGTTTGCTTTGTCTTCATTTAGCTATTCTTTTTTGCTTATTTACGCAAGGCACTTTGGATTTGCCTCAGCCGCGATTCCAGTTTTATATTTATCATACAGCGTTGTCGCGTCAGCAACATCGCTGCCGTTTGGCAAGCTGGCTGACAAAATTAACCGCAAACCCGTCCTGGTTTTATCCTTTGTGTTTTGGCTGCTGACTTGCGCGGTGTTTGTTTATTTCCACAACGCGGCGGCAATCGTTATTGCTTTTGTGTTTTATGGCCTTCATTTAGGAGCAATGGAACCGGTACAGAGAGCTTTGGTTTCCGAACTTGCGGCGCCGCAGCTGCGGGCAAGCACTTTGGGCGGCTTCCAGATGGTCGTTGGGCTGGCTGCGCTGCCCGCGTCTTTTATTGCCGGACTGTTGTGGGACAAAATTAACATTGCCGCGCCGTTTTATTTTTCCGCCTGCTTGACGGTTATGGCAATCATTATTTTATTTTTTGTTCGGGAGCAAAGTTATTAATTCTGAGCAAAAAAACCGCCAATGAAGTTGGCGAAAAAAGATTGTCCGAGATGACGAATGTATTCTGTCATCGAGGACACTTTGGAAAGGGGAGGCAGAATTATGCACATAGGCACAGTTATTGAAAATTTAGGCTATCCGAAAAATGAAGTCAGGATTTACCTGGCGGCTTTGGATATTGGCGAAAGCACAATCAGCGACTTGGCGGCAAGAGTGGGTATGCCCAGAACCAGCGCGCAGAGCATTATTGAGGACATGCACGCCCGCGGGCTGATGAACAGCTACATTAAGCGCCGCCGCAGATACTGGGTCGCGGAAAATCCGGAAAAATTAATGATCGCGCTTAAAGAACGGGAAGCGGCTTTAAAAAGCATTATGCCGGAGCTGCAGGCCAAGCGCTTTTCGCACGGCGGCAGGCCGCTGATTCGCATCTACAACGGCTCCGAGCAGATAAAGCAAATTATGGACAATATTATAGACAGCCAGCGGCACATTTTGGCGATTGTGGATTGGGACGACTGGCTGGCATTTTTGGGGCAGGATTATTTGGAAGACTTTATTGAGCGCCGGGCCAAACATTTTTTAAAAATCCGGCTGTTGACCCCGCAAACTCCGTCAGCCGCCGAATTAAAAAAGCGCGACGAGCAGGAGCTGCGCCACACCAAATTTTTGCCCCAGGGAGCCGACGTTAAAACCTGCCAGTTTATTTACGGCAACACATTAGCCATTATTTCCTTAAACAAACGCAAACCCGTTGGCGTAATTATGGAAGATCCGGACATCGCGCACACAGCCGCTTTGCTGTTTGAATGCATATGGCAGCACAGCCGTGAAAGCTAGTTTGCCCATTAGCCAAGAAAAAGATCGCTGATAGATCCAGTTATAAAAAGATGTCCGAGATGACGGATTCATTCCGTCATCAAGGACCCTTGGAAAGGGGAAGTACAAACCGACGACATTTTCGTCGTTTTTTATTTGACAATTTATCGGCAAATATCTTTTAAAAACGACCGATTTTAGCCATAAAAAATTTTTTTAACTATTTTTCAGGTCAGGCTCAATATTTCCTTGCCAATTTGCCGCTGTATTATATGCTGAAAGCGAAAGGACTTCGTATGAGATTTTCAGACAGAACCGAAGCCGGCATTAAGCTGGCGCAGGCCCTGCAAAAATATTCCGGCAATTCCACGGTGGTGCTGGCCTTGCCAAGAGGAGGGGTTCCGGTAGGAGCGGAAGTAGCCAAAGCAATAAAAGCTCCGCTGGATGTGGCCCTGGTAAGGAAAATCGGCCATCCGCAGAACCCGGAATACGCGATCGCCGCGATCGGCGAAAGCGGGGAAATGGTTCTGGAAAAATCCGAGGTCTTAGGAGTCAGCCACGACTGGTTTACGGCGGAAATTGCCAGACAGAGAAAGCTGATTGAGGAGAGAAGAAAGCTATATTTGCATGGCAGAAAACCCTTGCCGCTCAAAGGCAAAACTGTAATCCTGGTCGATGACGGACTGGCCACCGGCCTGACCATGAAAGCAGCCGTACAGGAAGTGGAAAAGCGCAAGCCGGAACGGATAATTGTGGCAGCGCCGGTGGCCTCCCAAGAGGCGGCTATGGATTTAAAAAAGCTGTCGGATGAAGTTATTTCTCTTTATACCGCTTTTCATTTCGGCGCCGTGGGTAATTATTATGAAGATTTTAGACAGGTCAGCGATGAAGAAGTGGCGGATATTATTAAAAGGAGTATTTATGCGCAAAATGTTCAAAAAACCGCATGACATTATGCTCTATAAGGAACGAACCGAGTTCCAGGAGTTCGGCAAAGCTAAAAAAAATTTTCGCCTGTGCCGCGTGTGCGGTTGCGTCTATTTTAATAAGTCCTGGCATCATCCGGAAGCTTTAACAGGCGGAAAAGCCAAAAAACCATCGGCGCGCCGGCTTACTGTATGTCCGGCCTGCCAAATGATTAAAGACCATCAATACGAAGGCATACTGACTGTCAAAGACGTGCCGCATCAATTTCGGCTTGAATTTAAACGCTTAATAAAGGCTTTTACCGATCGCGCATACCAAATGGACTGCCAGCACCGGCTGATTGCCGAAAACAAACACAATGGCGGCAAATGGGTAATTACCTTTACGGAAAACCAGCTGGCAAATAAACTGGCTAAAAAAATAAAGGATGTGTTTGACAAAGTCACGGTTACAACCGCTTACTCGCAGCAGCCCGATGATGTAGAAAGAATCACAGCCAATTTTAATCCGTTACTATTAAACCCTACTTGAAAGGGGGTGAAAAATATGCAATTAGACATTATTCCGCGTTCGTTCTGGAATTTTCCTTCCAGATTTGCCGAGCTCTTTGATGAAGATGCCAATTGGCGGACTTTTTTGCCGTCATCGGGGCTGACCGTTTCGGAAGACGACCAGCATGTATACATAGAGGCTGCCGTGCCGGGAATTGATCCCGAAAAAATCGAAGCGACGTTTGACAAAGGCATTCTGTGGATCCGTGGCGAGGCCAGGGAGGAAGATGAGGATAAAAAGAAAAAGTTCTATCGTAAAGCCTCCAGAGCATTCTCATACCGGGTAGCGGTTCCGGGTGCGGTGGACGAAAAAGCAGAGCCGGAAGTTAAGCATCACAACGGTTTGGTGACAGCGATCTTTAACAAACTGCCGGAAACCGAGCCGAAAAAATTGAAGGTCAAAAGCGAGTAGTTAAAATAACTACGCCCTCTCGCCGCAACTTGCTTTGGGCTTTCGTCCCAATTTGAAAATCGGGACTCTCGCCCTCCGCAGTTGCTTCTCTTCTCCAAATTTTCCCAAAAAAATCCAAAAAAAAATTTGGAGAACTAATAAAGGTCGAGACATCTAAACATTAAACGAAAGGAATTCTATATGAACAACTTTAATTGGGCAAAAGCCCTGGGTTATGGAGTCGCGTTATGGGTCATTCTGTTTGTCGTAGCGGCTATTATTGCCGCGGGGTTAAATCTGGAACTTGGGATTTGGGCAATGCTGGTACTGGCGGTAATTGCCGGCGCAGTCGCGTACTTCTTCGGGCTGGAAATTAACCCCCAAACCAGCGGGCAAGCTTTCGCCTACGGCGCGGCGTTCGCAGCCATTGGCCTGTTGCTTGACCTGCTCGTTAGCAGACAGTTTACCTCCGGCATCTTCGGCATTTGGACCTACTGGCTGGGCTATGTGTTTATTCTCTTTGCCCCGCTTACCGCGGTTGGAAGCCAACAGCCGACGCATCATGCGGTGTAAATATTCTATCGCGAGGGGGCGTAGTTAAAAAATAAGACCATTAATTTAAATTAAGGAATGAGGTGATAAGTATGATGGGCAATTATTATTATGGGCATATGTTTGGCTTAGGAGGCGGCATGTTCATGCTGGTTTTTTGGGCCGCGATAATTTTTTCTATTGTCTGGGTTATCCAATCATTTACAGGCAGCGGAGGCAAAACCAATTCAGCTATGGATATTCTTAAGGAACGCTATGCCAAAGGCGAAATCAATAAGGAAGAGTTTGAAGCCAAAAAGAAGGATTTAGAAAAATAAAATTCGCTTAATTTTATCAACTAATGTAAATATATGGAAAAATTATCTTTTAAATCATACGTGTGGAAGTGTGTGATAGGGTCGGAGATAGTCTATATGCTTTGCCTTGTGGGCGGATTTTTGCCCTGGCGCAGTCAAAAAGGCATAGAGCTTCATCATGCGCTGTTTGAAACCTTGCCGGGATTCACTTGGATAAGCTTTGGCAGTTTTGTGTGGGGTTTGATTCTGATTGGCGCCATTTCCTACATATTTGGGGCTTATATTGTCTGGATGCACAACTCCAGCCTCGTAAAAACATAAATTAATTTTTCAAAAACATGAAAAATAATACCTCAATCCGTTGGACCCTTATTACCTTGCTCGCGGTTGCCGGATTATATCTTGTAATCGATCACGGACAACATCTGGCGCCATACCTGCCGTTTACGTTCCTCCTTGGCTGTCTGGCTATGCATCTATTTATGCATGGCAGCCATCACAGGGGACATAACAGCCATAATGACAGCGGCGGCGATTCTAAACAGTAAATCATTCCGGTGGAACGCGCCGTTCCAGCGGAAAGGAAAATCAAGCCAAATTAAAATACTACTTTTGAACTTATGAACGAACTGGAAACCCAAAATTTACACGAATATCTTATCCACCAAAGCACTGCCGTGTTAATAATTAAGGGCGGCATAGCTTGGGCG
>JAHFJK010000002.1 GCA_023245915.1 Candidatus Doudnabacteria bacterium
ATTGAGTTTTATTTTTGTTTCTTGGCTGAAAACTGTACCTGTTGCTATCTTAGCATGTTTTCAGGCGTAAATCCAGGGGACTTATGCCCAGTGGGCAGTTACTATGTCAAAAATTGTATAATCAAAAAACCGCTTAACTGCGGTTACTTTCAACTTTTCACTTTTAACTAACCCTATCCCTCCCCCGCCACCCTAAACACCTCTTCTACATCCGTAATCCCCTCCAAAGCCTTTAGCAATCCATCTTGAACCATGGTCACCATGCCTTGGGCAACAGCAGTTTTTTTAAATTCAGCCATGGAAGTGTTTTCCGCTAAAATTAATTTTTGAACCGATTCGGTATTTTCCAAAACTTCATACACACCAATGCGTCCTAAATAGCCCACTCCTCCGCACTTTTCACAGCCTTCAGAATGGTAAAACTGAAAAATTTTAGGTAATGCGATGTTGGCCGACTTGGGCAACTTATTCAGCAAAAAAGTAATTTTTTCCAAAACATGCGGAGCAAGTTTGGCTTCTTTTTTGCAGGACTGACACAGCTTGCGAACCAAGCGTTGGGCCATAACAATAGAAAGCGCCGGAGCCACCACAAAAGGTTTAATACCCATGTTAAGCAACCGGGGAATTGCTCCGGCGGCATCGTTAGTATGCAATGTAGATAAAACCATGTGTCCAGTCAGCGCGGCCTGCATGGCAGTTTCCGCGGTCTCCTGGTCGCGGATTTCACCTACCATGACAATGTCCGGATCCTGCCTAAGTATGGCCCGCAAGCCTTTGGCAAAATTAAAATCTACACTGTGGTCAATGGGCGTTTGCACAATGCCTTCTAATTTATATTCCACCGGATCTTCCAGAGTAATAATTTTTACTCCCGGCTCATTAAGCTCGTTTAAAAACGCGTAAAGCGTGGTGGTCTTGCCGCTGCCGGTTGGGCCGGTGGTGATTATCATGCCATGGGGTTTTTGCAAAGCCTTGTCAACAATGCTTTGGGCTTCCGGCCGAAAGCCTAAATCTTTCAATTTTAAATTTACCGCGCCGGTGCCCAAAAGCCGCATGACCAGCTCTTCACCATAGGCCGAAGGCAAAGTTGAAATACGGACATCAATGGGTTTTCCCAAATAGTAAAAAGTAATGCGCCCGTCCTGCGGCACGTTTTCCACATTTAATTTCAGTTTGGATAAAATTTTTACACGGGTGATAATCGGGCGATGTAAAGCTGTGCTGATATGTAAAATATCCTGCAGCACACCGTCAACGCGAAAGCGCAATTTTACAAAATGTTCTTCCGGCTCCAAATGAATGTCGCTGGACTTATACGCCATACTGGCGCCAAACACGATTTCCAGCAGTTGGGTGGCGCTTAACTTTTTCTGCTCGTCTTCTGACTGTAAATTTTTCAAAATGGGTTTATAATCCTGTTGTTTTTCCACCCTGACCACTTCTTCTGTAACCGCTTTCAGACGTACAACCTTGCTGTAAAAACGCAAAGTTTGCGCAAGGCTCATTTTGGAAATAAAGTACAAGCTGACTTTATTTTTTTTGGAAAGTTCCGCCACCTTTTCCAGCAGCAAAGCATGCTGGGGGTGGGTGGTGCCGATTCTTAAATCAGTCAAATCTTTGTAAAACGGCACGGCGCCCATTTCTTTGGCCTCTTCTTCGGTAAAAATGCCCAACACCGACAAATCCACAGGAAAACTGTGCAGGTCAATGTAGGGCAAACTCAAAGAGCGGGCCTGCACCTGGGCCTCTTGCTCCTGCATTTTGCGGTTTAAATCATCCATGCTGCGCTGCAGCTCCTGCGGCGTGCTGGACAAAAAATGAGTGGACATTTTTGTTTCTTTGATTTATCAAAAAGCACATTTATTATATCATCGCGGATAAAAATTAACAAAAAAATCAGCGCCGCGGCGCTGATTAATTTTTTTTTAACAGAACTTGCGGTGGGTAAGTTCTGTAAGCTACAAACTTTTTACCGCTTCCAAAAACTTTTTTTCTATGTCTTCCAATGTGCTCTGCTCAAAGCTTGCCTGGACAATGACAAAATTGCCCAAAGTGGAATCTAAAATTTTTACCTGACTGCCGCCTAAATTGCCCAAAAATTTTCCGGCAGGCAGCTGTTCGTGAAGCGCGCACAAAAACTTAATTAAACCTTTCTCAACTTCGGCCAAAAGGCCGACAAGTTTATAGCCGCTAACATTAACCACCAATTCGCTCAAAGCAGGCAAAAGCTCGCCTGGAGTGGCTTCGGCTTTTTCAAAATCTGTAAAATTTAATAACGAATAAATTGTATTTTCTTTGTCCAAAATTTTCATCCTGGCCAGAGCGCGACCCCATAATTTTAGTAGGGCCAAAGATTTCGTCTTAAAAATATTTTTAACAATTTCCTGTTGCCGGCCGCCTAAATTAACAAGCTCAGAAGCTTTCAAAAAAGCTTTGGGAGTAGTGTGGACATGCTGAAAACTGTGCGTTTGGGCAATAATGCCGGTCAGCAAACAGGTGGCAATATCTTCGTCCAGCAATTGCTCTTCGTATTTTTGCAAGAGCTCGCTTAAAATTTCCGCCACCGAAGTCGCGGTGACATCAACTAAATTAACCTGGCCGAAATATTCATTCTGGGGACTGTTGTCAATATTAATTTTTGGAGTTTCAAAAAATAAATCAGCCTGCTGTTCATAAATTTGACCCAAGTCTTCCAGGGTTTTTACTCCCAGACTTATTACTAAATCTATGGGGAACTTGTCCTGGGAAAAAGTCACATCTTGGGCTGTAAAGGAATCGCCTTTTGACTTTAAAAATATACGGGCCTTGTCAGAGGAGGTCTGATAGCTTAACTCCTCCAGCTTTTTTTGCGAGGTGTCAACGGCAATGACCAGGCTTTTGCCGGCATCAATCTGGCTTTTTATTTCGCTTATGCCGGGTAAAAAATTTAAGTTTTCCGGCAAAAGGGCGGAAGAAACTACTACTACATCTTTTTGCAGACGGCTTAAAAACAATTTTAAAGCTAGAGCTGACGATATATAGTCAGCACTGGCATTTTGGGGCAAAACTATTAAGATCTTATTGCTTTTTTTAATAAGATCAAAAATTTGTTGGTCTGTAGATAATTCCATAATGAATATATCGAATCAACGAACCAGATGAATCTACGAAGGTCTACAAATTAACGAATTCGTAACTTCGTAGTTATTCGTTGATTCGTTCTATTCGTAGATTCTATATATTTTTACGATTAATCAGTATAAAACATTTTACTTTATTGGTCAATCCACACTATAATACAGGCAATGGACAGCCAAAAGACCACTCTTAATGATATCCCAAAACTCGCCAAGCACATCGCAAAAAACCTGCGGGGCGGGGAAATTTTTGCCCTTGTTGGTCAGCTAGGCAGCGGCAAAACCACTTTTGTGAAAGCCTTAGGCAAACAACTGAAAATTAAGCACGTAATCCCAAGCCCAACCTTTATTCTTCTGCAGGGGTTTGAAGCTAAAGTTAAAAACAGGAAAAAAATTTTGTTTTACCACCTGGATTTATATCGCATCAAAAATTTTAAAGAAGCCAAAGCCTTGGGCCTGACCGAATTCTGGGGCAGACCGGAAACCGTTAGCTTAATAGAATGGGCAAATAAAATCAAAACCCATTTACCTAAAAAGACCCGGATAATAAAATTTCAATCACCAGCCAGGCGAAAAAATACATGAATAATATAAAAAAAATCATCTGCATTAGTCCAACCATTTTATTATTTGTGTTCATCATTTACCTCAATCAGCCAGGAAAAGTTTTGGCCGCGTCTGTAGATACTTTTTCCTTTAGCTTTGAAGGTCAGAATTATGCTGTCAGCGCAAAAGAACTCTCTGGCTGGCGAGGCAGACAAATTGTCGAATCGGCAAATATTTATTCCCCTCCAGCTGAAAATATAGAGACATCTATAAAAAAAATTTTAGGTCAACAAACTTTAATTAAAAAGCCATCTCAAACCTATAATTACACCTTAGCTCCCATTTATTTATACCTTCAAAACCTGGCCAGCAGCACTATAGACACGCAAATTTCAGAGCCAAAATTAAAAATTGAAAACAATCGGGCAATTGAATTCACGCCGCCGCAAAATGGCCGCAAGACCGATGTCTACAAAAACGCCTTAGATGCTCTTGATGCGCTTGAATTACACAAAGAAGGATTAGCACTAACTGTAATAGAAACTAAGCCCAACACCAGCCTCGGGCAAAGCAATGACTTGGGCATAAACGAACTGATTGCTCAGGGTGTTTCCAAATTTACAGGTAGCCCAAAAAACCGCAGACACAACATTTCTGTGGGAGTCGGAAAATTTAAGGGCTTAATAATTGCCCAGGGGGAAGAGTTCAGTTTTAACAAAAACTTAGGACCAGTAGAGGAAGAGCAGGGGTTTTTGCCCGAACTGGTTATAAAAAAAGAAGGTACAATTCCGGAATTCGGGGGAGGCTTATGCCAGGTTTCGACCACAACTTTTAGAGGAGCCATGGAAGCTGGATTGCCAATTACCCAAAGACGCAATCACGCTTACGCGGTTCAGTACTACTCTCCTCAAGGCACCGATGCTACAATTTATCCCGGGTCTTCTGACTTAAAATTTATTAATGACACGCCCGGAGCAATTTTAATTTGGCCACACATAGAGCCTAAAGAGACTTTAGTTTTTGATTTCTACGGCACTAAAGACAGCCGGCACGTAACTTTGGAAAAGCCCGTGGTCTATGACAGAAAAGAAGACGGCAGCATGAAAGCCACCTGGACACGGGAAGTGGTTGCGGCTGACGGAAAACTGCGAACCGATATTTTCAAATCTATCTACCAATCCCCGGCGCTCTTTCATAAAACCGAACAGTTTGTGAGCAATACTTCTACACCTTCAAGCCTACAGGCACCAAAAACAAACTAAAAGACTCCTATGATTCAATCAGGCAACGAAAACCTTGCTCCGCTTAAGACCGAAGCGCTGGATGAGGAAGAAATAATAATTGAACAGACTTTACGGCCGCAGACGCTTTTGGAATACATTGGCCAGACGGGCGTAAAAAACAATCTCAAGATAATCATCGAAGCCGCAAAAAAACGCGGCGAGGTCTTGGAGCATTTGCTGTTTTACGGACCGCCGGGTTTGGGCAAAACCACCTTGGCATTTATTGTTGCCAAGGAAATGGGCAGCAACATTAAAGTCACATCGGGACCCGCGATTGAGAGGGCCGGCGACCTGGCTTCTTTGCTAACCAACTTAAGCGAAGGTGACGTTTTATTTATAGATGAAATTCATCGTTTGAATAAGGCGGTAGAAGAAGTTTTGTATCCTGCCATGGAAGACCATGTGCTGGATATTATTTTAGGCAAAGGCCCGGGCGCGCGCAGCATTAGAATGGAGCTGCCAAAGTTTACCCTAATAGGAGCCACAACCAGAATTGGGATGATTTCTTCTCCGCTACGCGACCGTTTTGGCGCCACTTACCGGCTGGAATATTATCCGGAAGAAGATTTGCAAATTATTATCAACCGCAACAGCAAAGTTTTAAAAGCCAATGTTGACAAAACTGCCTCCGGAGAGCTTTCCAAACGCAGCCGGTTTACCCCCCGCATCGCGAATCGATTATTAAAAAGAGTCCGGGATTTTGCCCAGGTCCATGGCCATGATACAATTAATCAAGATATTGCTAAAAAGGCTTTACAGCTGTTGGAAATTGACGCGCTTGGCCTTGATAAAAATGACCGACGAATTTTGGAAACCTTAATTAATAAATTTTCCGGCGGCCCAGTGGGGCTTAACACTTTAGCCGCAGCTACTGGTGAAGAAGAAGACACTATTACTGACATTCACGAACCATTTTTAATCCGCTTAGGTCTGTTAGCCAAAACCCCTAAAGGACGAGTGGCAACCGAAGCTGCGTATAAACATTTGGATATTGCCCCGCCAAGCTTGGCACAAAAAACCCTGTTGTAATTCCAAATATCAAATGTCAAATCAAGTTTTAAAGTTTCTTAATTTTAAATTCAAACATTTGAGCTTCATTTGAAATTTGTAATTTGATATTTGTCATTACCTTCATGAACCTCTCCAATCCCGCCAATTTACTTATTGCTGTCATCTATTACATCCTTGCCGGTCTTATAAGCTTTTTTTCTATATTCGGAATTTATATTTTAATGCGCTACGGCAAATCCACGCCTTTTGCTTTAACCGTAGCCTTGCTTTATGGCTTTATTTTTTTAGCTATCTTAAACCAAAGCTATCAAACTCTTCAGTCCATATTAGTATGAGGTTATAAGTTATGGCGACCGGTAAAGTTGTCAGGCGGCGGTTTTAAGTAACCAATAACTATTATCCATCCAAGCCATGCACAAACTCTTTCCCAGCCAGATGGACGACGAAAAAATTTATCTTGTCGTCCGTGAACACTGGTTCCATCTACTTCTAAAAATTCTTATCTGGCTATTTTTTGCCGCTGCTTTAATTGTTTTTAACCGCTACGCGCTACCCAAATTACTTGATTTCGCGCCAGCCTGGGCCGGTATTATTAAACTTTTTACAGAAGTTTACACTTTGTTTTTAGCTTTGGCTTTGTTTTTAATTTTTAATTTCTGGTATTTAAACATCCAAATTATTACCAACATAAGAGTAGTAGACGTTGACCAAGAAGGACTATTTTTTCATGTTGTCTCTGAATTGCATATAGACAAAATAGAAGATGTCACCAGTCAGGTTGGGGGCATTTTTGGCACAATTTTTAATTATGGCGACGTATTGGTCCAAACCGCGGGCACAGTTGAACGCTTTGAATTCCCCAATGTGCCTAACCCGGCCGCCATTGAAAAATTGATTTTAGACCTATACGAAGAACACTCTAATTTATCTAAAGTCGGAAAAGGGACAAATCCATGAAAGTTGTTGCCATATCTGGCGGCTTTGACCCCATCCACATTGGCCATATCAGACTGCTAAAAGCAGCCAAAGCTTTAGGAGACAAACTGATTGTTATATTAAATAACGATAATTGGTTGGCAGTAAAAAAAGGATTTGCATTCATGCCCGAGCAGGAGCGTAAAGAAGTTCTGTTAGCCATGCAATACGTTGATGAAGTGGTTATTACTAGCCACCCAAACAATCCGACCGACATGTCAGTTTGCAAAGAACTGGAACAGTTAAAACCCGACATTTTTGCCAACGGGGGCGATAGAAAACCCGATGCAGATCCAGTCCCTGAAGTCGAATTATGCAACCGGCTTGGAATTGAACTTGTCTACAATGTCGGCGGCGAAAAAGCCCAAAGTTCCAGCCAACTGGTGCACAAAGCCTTGGGCCTTAAAAGCAAATCGCTAAAATAATTTTTTGGGGAAACTAAAACTCCGGCGCAGACCGGAGTTTAAATTTGGGATAAAATCGCAAGGCTGGCTAAAACAGCGGTTTCGGCCCGCAGCAGAATGGGGCCGAGGGAGAGAGTTTGCAGATTTGGCAACGATTTAAATTTGTCAATTTCTTCGCTTGTGAAACCGCCTTCGGGACCAACTATGATTGAACAAGATTTAAAAGCTTGATCAAGATTGACAAGAATCTTTATGGGTTCACCTGAAATATCAGCCAACAAAATTTTATCGTAAAATTTCATCAGCTCAATCGCCTGAGCTAAATTAGAAACAAAAACCAAACTCGGCCAAACCGCCCGTTCGCATTATTTTGCTGCTTCAATTAAAATTTTATTCCAACGTTGTTGCTTTTTCTGGAACTGATCAGCAGATAGTTTCGTGGCGGTATTTTTGGAATTGAATAAAACAATTTTACCCAAGCCCAGCTCCGTGCCTTTTTGAAAAATAAAGTCTTAAGCTTTTTCCGAAACTACGGATTGAAATAAAGTTATTGAAATTAACGGTTCTGTAGGTACTGCTATTTGCTCAAGCGGTTTGACGGTCAATGAATCTTTATTAATATCCATAATCCATAATATCAACTGGATATCTTTCCCTGTCTGGCCCCTGGACTTTTATCTGTTCTCCTTTTTTTATTCTGCGCGACAACAAAAATATGTCCCGCTTCGGGCGGGACAATTTCAAATATCTGATTAAGCTTTAGATTTTGGTCAGAAAGGAAATACGGCATCTAATTCAAACCTGAATGTAAATAGCATAAACAATCTGCCTGCCCAATACCTGATTTAAAGCGCTGATTATTCTGTGAGCCAATAACTTTAATTTGTTGGCCAACTCCTTAGACAGGCAGGCAATGATAAGTACGCCTTTTTTAAAATCAACGGCTTGTGTCTGCTCACCGGCTTCTTCTACAAAAGAGCCGGAAAGCTGCTGCCAGGCTTTTAAGGCTTTATGGCGATGATAAGCGTTTTCTAAATTGTATTGTTTGGCGGTGTGCCTAATTAAGTTGTCGATTTTGGAAAAGCCTTTGTATTGATTTCTTTGCATATAAAATCTTTATATCTTTCAAAATTTCCGCATTGAGCCGAGTACGAGGCAAAATGCGAGGATATTTGGAGACGTAGTAGAACTACGGCGACAAACACCACAGCATTTTAACGAAGTAATCGGCCAAAGCCGCTTTGCAAGTCCGACTTGACGTCGGACTAAAAAGCGGCGGTGCGGAAATTTTGATTTAGCCTTCAACTTCTTCCTCTTCTTCTACTTCAGCAGGAGTAAGCGTAATGTGTTGGGCCGGCATTTCCAACGGGTAAGTGGTGGTTATAAAAACCTGAAATTTACCTTGTAAATATTTAAGCAGGAAAGTTCTTCTGGTTTCATCGAGTTCTGAAAGCACATCGTCGAGCAATAATATCGGCTTGTCATCTCCGTGGCTCAAATATTCCATTTCCAATATTTTTAATGCCAGTACCTGGCTTCTGAGTTCGCCCCTCGAGGAAAAGGGCGAAAGGTAAAGTCCGTCGCTTTTTAAGAAAAAGTCGTCGCGATGCGGACCTACCAGACAGGCTGCCAAAAGCGCTTCCTTTTTTGCAGCGTTGGCCAGCTTAAGTCTGAAGTTTTCGGCAATTTCTTCCAGGGTGTTGCCTTCCAGGCCTTCATAGGTAACTTCCACCGGGCGGTGGAAACCGGAAATGGTCGTATAAATTTCCGCAATACTGGTGTTTAAAAAATTAATAAACTTCTTTCTCTCTAAAATTATGTAGCTGCCCAAATTTACCAGCTGCTCATTCCAGGAAGCCAGGTCTTCTCCCTGGCTTTTACCAATTTTCATGTCATTGAGTACACGATTTTTTTGGAATAAAACTTTTTTATAATTAGAAAGAGCGTCCAAATATTCCAAATTACTTTGGGAGAGCACCATGTTTAAATATTTCCGGCGTTGTTCCGGGGTTTTGGTGAACATGTCAACATCTGTCGGGTCAAAAATTACCACACTTAAAAACCCCTGGGCTTCCCGGCGTTTCTTTTTTACCCCGTCAATAAAAAAATTAGCATAAATTTTTTCCCGCTTTTCCAAAAATACTTCCAAGCTATGTTCCTGGCTGTCTTTTTCCAAAGTCAGCTTTAATTCCAAATTGCCGCAATTTTGTAAAAAGATATATTCATTGTCATCGCGAAAAGATTTAAACAGCGAGGCAAAGTAAACCGATTCCAAAAGATTAGTTTTGCCTACCGCATTGGGGCCGGTTAAGACCACGGTATCGTTGTTAATTTTTAAATCCAGCTCCGGATAATTACGAAAGTTTTTGACTTGTATATTTTTAATGCGCATTTTATTGTCCATGAATCACTAATAGCACGAATGACACAAACCAACTATTGGTGTAATTAGTGTCGATTCGTGATTGGTGGATAATTAACTTTTTATTGGCATGACAAGATAAGTATAATCGTTTGTCTCTTCTGGTACAAGTAAACAAGGCGAGCTGTCATCTATGGTTTTTATAATAACGTTTTTGGAATCAATACTGCTTAAAGCATCCAACAAGTAATGGTAATTTAAAATCAAAGATACTTCCCCGCCTTCGGCTTTGGCTGCAAGCTCAACCTGACTTTTGCCTAAATCTGAAGATTCAGCGGTTAACACCAGCTGCTGCTTGACCGGAAGAATTTGAGCCTTGACGCTGTTGTTGTTTTGACTGAAAACCGAAACTGTTCTTAGGGCATTAATTAAAGAAGTTTTTTCTGTAGCTAAATTGGTGGAAAAGCTGGTTGGAATGATTTGTTGATAATCCGGATACTGGCCATCGACTAAACGGCTGATAATTTGGGTTTCGTTAAAGTTAATTGAGCATTGGTTTTGGGAAAAAACCATTTCAACATTGCCTTTTTGATTGCCAATTATTCTGGATAGTTCAGCAATGGTTCTTTGTGGTACAATAACTTCTTGCGAACTTGGAGGTTTTTGGGCTAAAACCATTTTTTTTTCTGCCAACCTGTAGCGGTCTGTGGCAACAATTCTCAACCCTTTATCATCCCAGGCAAATAAAACTCCGGAAATTTCTGGTTGTGTTTGGTTTGTGGAAGCTGCAAAAAACACCTGGTCAACCGCCTGTTTTAAATCCTGGGAGTTTAAAACTAAGGTTGTGCCGTTTTCCACACTAGGGATAATTGGGAACTCCTCTGGGGGCAGGGTTTTAATTTTGTTATGGTGGTTGTCGGTTTCAATAAACAATTCGTTTTCTTTGCCCTCTAAAATAATGTTTTGGTTGGGTAGGCTGTTAATCAGATCACTAAAAGTCTTACTTATAACCGTAACCGCCCCCTCCTCTTCGGTTTTGCATCTGGTGTTGGTAATAATAGCTATTTCTAAATTAGTCGAGGAAATTTTTAAGGTTCCGTTTTCAGTTTTTAAAAGCAGGTTGTTTAAAATTGGTAAGGTGTTGGATGAAGATATGATTCTTCCAACTATTACCAGTCCGGCTTTTAGGTTTTCCTGGGTGCATATTACTTTCATAAAAGTTTTTAAATATTTTAATAATAAGCTGGGTGGATATGTGGAAACAAAAAAAACCTTAATAGAAACAACAATTTCATCAAAATTAACTGTGGAATAAATGAGGGGAAAAACCACACTAAGCTTAGCAAGAGAAATAAATTTTTACCAATCCACAACTATACAAACAGTTTATTCAGAATTAAATCCATTTCTTGTTTAAAAGATTCCTTTGCAGAAACCAAACCTTGAATTTTGTCCACAGCGTGCATTACTGTGGTGTGGTCACGCCCACCAAAAAATTCACCTATAGAAGGAAAGGAGTTGTCCAGCTCTTTTCTTATCAAGTACATAGCTATTTGTCTGGGTTTAACATATTCTTTTTTCCTTGACTGTTTGATTAAATCTTCCATATTGATATTGTAAAATTCAGCGACCATCTCGGCGATTTTTTTGACTGAAGTTACGCGTTTTTTGGCACTGACAATACCGGCTAAGATTATTTTTGCTTGGTCAAGCGTCAGGCTTTTGTTTTCCATTTGCTGGTAAACAACCAGCTTGTTTAATGCTCCTTCCAGTTCGCGGATGTTATTAATAACGTTTTCGGCAATGTAAAATAAAATTTCATCACTAATATTAACCGCCCTTTTTTCCATTTTGGTTCTAAGGATAGCCAGGCGGGTTTCTAAGTCCGGTGATTGGATGTCAGCGACCATTCCCCATTCAAAACGGGAAACTAAACGCTGCTCTACTGCCGGGATTTCTTTTGGCGGGCGGTCAGAAGTTATAATAATTTGTTTGCCTTTGTCACGCAGTTCGTTAAAGGTGTGGAAAAATTCTTCCTGAAAGCCTTCTTTGCCCGCCATAAATTGAATATCATCAATTAACAGGGCATCGGCGCTGCGGTATTGCTTTTTAAAATCGTCCATGCGTTTTTGTTTGATGGCATCAATGTAGTCATTGGCAAATTTTTCGCTGGTAATATACAAAACTTTAATTTTAGCATTGTTCAAAAGGAGTTTGTGGCCGGCGGCATGCATAAGATGGGTTTTGCCCAAGCCGACTCCGCCGTAAATAAACAGCGGATTGTACTGGACGCCGGGATTTTTTGCCACTGCCTGGCTGGAAGCATGGGCCAATTCATTATTTTTGCCAATAATGAAAGTTTCAAAAGTATATTTTGGATTTAATCCCGTTGTGCTGGATATAGCAGCCGCCGAAAAGTTTGGTGTGTCGGTGGCAGTTTTAGACCCCGGGCGGCTTGAGGTTTGAGTTGGTACTAGCATGCCACCCAAACGATATTTAATTTCTTTAATTTCCGGCGCTAAAGTTTTAAGGGCTTTAAGCATTTCTGTATGATATTTATTTGCAATCCAGTCACGCGAAAATGCGCTGGGCACGCCGACCAAAATAAAATCACCTCCACGCTCTAAAATGCCGGTATTTTTAAACCAGGTGTTAAAGTTAGCTTTGCTTAAGGAAACTTCTAAACTGCCTAAAATTGCCTGCCAAAGTTGTTGATTGTTCATATATTCCACAGATACGCCGATTGCACAGATGACACAGATGATGACAAATCTCACTTTAAGAATCTGTGCAGTCAGCAGTTATCAGTGTATCTGTGGAGGTATTCTAACAAGCAGTTATCAACATGTAAACCAATCAAAAACCCGCTTATCTGAAAGTTAATTTAATTTTGCTGTGAATATGTTGTGGAAAAAATGTGGCCAAATTAAAATGAGATTTTATAATTGACCAAAGGACAAGTTTTCTTTATAATCTTAAGTACATCTAAATGGACCAGTCAAGCGAATTTGCCAAGGTCTATTAAATTTACTAATTTGTAGATTCTATATATTCAATGAAAAGAACCTATCAACCAAAAAAAATTAGAAGAGCCAGGCGCCACGGTTTTTTTAAACGCATGCAAACCAAAACCGGTAGAAATGTTTTGGCTAGAAGAAGGGCAAAAGGACGCAAGCGTTTAAGCGTATAATATCTACAGATATCTTTAATATCTATAAATATCTTAAAAAGATATTGCTTGATATTAGTTGATGTTTATAGATATTATTTTTAATCCCATGCTTAAAAAAGAAAACCGTTTAGGTAAAACTTCAGAGATTCAAAAAATTTTAAGTAAGGGCAAAGGCGTTTTTAACCCATTTTTCACCATAAAATTTTTACCCTCCAGCAATGAAAAAAAATTTACCGTCGTGGTTTCAGTCAAAGTTTTCAAAAAAGCCGTGGCCCGCAACCGTTTAAAAAGAATTGTGCGTGAATATTTGCGTAAAAATCTTAAGGCTCTAAAAAACGGCAGCTACATAATTATTGCCAGGCCAAAAATTAACAGCACACCTGAAAAGCATGTGATTCCTGCTTTTGCTCAATTGCTGGCTAAAATCCGGTGATAAAAATTTTATGAAGAAAATTTTAAATAAAATCTCTAAAATCAATAAATGTCTACTAATCGTTTTAATAGATATTTATCAGCAAACACTTTCCCCAGACCACAGCTGGCTTTCTGCAAAATATCCATATGGTTTTTGCCGTCATTATCCTTCTTGCAGTGAGTATGCTAAGCAGGCAATATTGAAATTCGGGATTGTGAAAGGCGGATGGCTGTCTGCTAAACGATTGTTAAAATGCCACCCCTGGGCAGAGCCTAAGGTCGATTTGGTCCCTGTAAAATAATTCCAAATTACAAATGTCAAATATCAAATCAATTTATAATTTAAAAATTTCAAACTTTGCCATTTAATATTCATTTGAAATTTGTAATTTGATATTTGAAATTCTTATGTCCGTTCTTCACCTTCTTTATAACGAAATTATCTATCGCCCCCTGCTTAACTTGCTGGTGTTTTTTTACAATATTATTCCGGGACATGACATTGGCATTGTAATTATTATTTTGACCATAATCATTCGTTTAGTTTTGGCTCCAAGTTTTCACAGGTCATTGAAAAGCCAAAAAACTATGACTGATTTGCAGCCCAAACTCAACGAGCTGCGTGAAAAACACAAAGACAACAAAGAAGCGCAGGCCAAGGCCATGATGGAACTTTATAAAGAGCATAAAATTAATCCGCTCTCTTCCTGTTTGCCTTTGTTGGTTCAATTGCCTATTTTGATTGGTTTGTATCAGGTTTTTAATAAAGCTCTAAATCCAAGTTTTGATATTGCCACCAGGTTAAGCGGTTTGTATGCATTTATCCACCCGCCGCAAAGTTTAAGTCCTTTATTTTTAAATTTGACTGATCTTTCCAAACCAAATATTATTTTTGGCATTATTGCCGGTTTGGCTCAATTTTGGCAATCAAAATTAATGATGCCAAAAACGCAAGGCGCCGATGCTACTACTAAAGCCATGCAGCTGCAGACGACTTATGTTTTACCTGTTTTAAGCATTATTATCGCCATTAAATTGCCCGCGGGTTTGCCGCTTTACTGGATAGTGACCACCTTGTTTGCCGTGGGGCAACAGTATTGGATTATGAAAAGGAAAACTGATGGACACGGATAGATTACTGATGCACACGGATTAGTGCTTAGAGAAAAGAGAAAAGCGTTCTATCCTATTCTCTTGTCTCTAATTTCTAATCACTAGCGCATGACTGACTATAATAAGATTGAAAAGGTAAAACAAATAATAAATGAAATTTTACAACATGCGGGCATTTCAGGCAGCGTGGAATTTGAAGAAAGCCTTACTAAGGGCCTGGTTTTTAATATTGCTTCGCCCGATTCTTATCTTTTAATAGGCAGACAGGGCGGCACTTTGCATGCTCTGCAGATTTTGGTGCAGGCCTTGGCCGCTAAACATTTGCAATCGCAAGAACCATTTTGGTTTAGTTTGGATGTGGATGATTACAAAAGAAAACGCGAATGGTTTTTAAAAGAAACAGCCAAGGCAGCAGTAGAAAAATTAAAAATGACCGGCCGCGCACAAGCGCTTGAGCCCATGCCGAATTACGAACGCCGCCTAGTCCACGCCTACCTTCAGGAACATCACCCGGAAGTGGAAAGCTCAAGTATAGATTACGATCCTTACAGGAGAGTGGTTATAAAGTTAAAAAGGGAGATATCTGTTTATAGATCTTACCTTTCCAACCCCTCACAGTGAGGGGGTTTTATAATGAAACGACAAATCAATAGGGATTGTTAAAAATGCCTTAAGGAATAATTTATTTAATTTTTTTTCCCTGCTCCCACGCCAGTTCAAAAATTATTTTTAAAGAATTGGCAAAGGACGAATTTTTAATTTCAAAAGCTGTATTCTCACCAGGTTTAACGAGCACACCCATGACTATGTCATCGTAAATATTTACTTCAGCTGCCGGCAGAAAAGAAAATTTTTCATTTAACCATCTATACTCCTGATATTTTTGGCTATCGGGATTGTTTTTATAGTTGTAATTAAAAAAATGCTCGCCTTTTTCGTTTTTGACCACAAGGGAACGTTCTTTAATTTTTAATTTTGTTCTTTCCTTAACATACTCTATTCCCATTTCATCAAATTCGGGCAAATAAACACTGAAGTCAATTATAGAATAAATGGTGGACTTGGCCTCCAGAGTATGCCAATAAATATTTTTGATTCCGTCTCTCCCCTCAAAAAATTTTATGACCGGCTTATTTTCTTTTTTATAAAGATTTTGCAAATCCGGTAATACTTCGCTTATGTCTGTCAGGCGTCTTTCGGCCTGGTTTTTTTTGTTTTCTAAGTATCGCCTTAATCGGGACGGCGGTTCGGCAACGTATCTCTGCTTTTTGCTTCCAACAGTCGTTCGGTTAATTAGGCCATATAAAGCCAGCCTCTCCAAAACATCATAACCAGTAGTTCTATTGAGCTGTGCGGATTTGCTTATTTCGCTCACTGTTCCCTGCCCCAATTCTAATATAGCCAGATAAACTTTGGTTTCGTTTGGTTGCAATCCCAAAGATTGTAGATTTTCTGATATTTTATAATCCATTCAATAAATAAAGTGTCAAATTATTCCGACAAAAATTAATTTTAAATAATAATAAGCTTTAAATAAAGCTAATTTTATTATATCAAATGATGAAACTTATTGTCAATTTTATAAATTTAGACTATATTTCCGAGTTAAAACAAAAAACCCGGCGGGGATACGCATAAAGGGGGATAGATGCAAGTCTTTCAGGCAAGCAATCGAAGAGGCTCTCGCATGAGAAGAGCCCTTAATTATTTAGGTCAGTTGCGGATTTATTCGCTGGTTGATCTGATACTCATGCTACGGGCAGTCTCGCAATTCTCCAAGCCATTTTTGGGAGCAGTATTTTTGTGGATAGGGTTTCTGGCATTTTTGGAATCCATCCACAAAGACAAAGGCCGCGAGCCAGTGAATCAGACATTCGCTTGGCTAGTCTGGCTTCAGGCTTGCATCTTCTTGGGAGACAGTAGCGAGATAATACCTTTATACATTGTTTTCTCTATACTTTATTCTTTTAAGAAGCGCTGGTACTGGGCTAGGTTGTCCCCATTGTTGAGAGGTTTGCAGACTATAGCAATCGTGGTTCTTGTTTCCCCTTCGGAAATAAAATGGTATTGGCTTGCAGCCACTGCACTTTTAATTGCCATCCGAAATTTTTGGGGAGATGCACGCGACATTGTGCAGGATGAGAAAGAGGGGATAAAAACCTGGCCTATTTACTTTGAGATGCAGCAGCGTCCCCTAGCTCACTTATTTTGCACATTAGGCACTACGGCCGCGTGGTGGGCCTATGCCGGCGACCTGTCGCTAAAGTGGCTGCTACTTGTCTGGGTTGTCGAGGCTTCAACCTATTTGCTTACTCCCAGACAATCAAACAACAAAACAGCTCAAGGTTTGAGCAAAATCCTTCATATTGTATGGAGGTAGGCGGAACGCTTCGTGCGGACCGCCTTTTCGTTTATATGGCTAGTGACAGAACCATCCAAAACACCACCGTAAGCTTGTTTTTTAAAAATTGGGTTGCGTTAGGCTGGCTGGTTGACGCCGGACGATTTTTAAATTATAATTGCATCAGAGAAATTAAAATTTTTTGGATAATGCTAAAACTATCTCTCAACAAATACATTATTGCCGACCCGGCAATTTGTCATGGAAAACCGACCTTTAAAGGTACACGCATTATGGTTTGGCAGGTTTTAGAAATGCTTTCAGCCGGAGAAAGCGTTAAAGGTATCATTAGCGCTTTTCCCAGCTTAAAGATTGTCCATATACGCGCCGCTTTGGAATATGCCAGCAGTTTAACCAGACAAAATTATGTTATCGTCAACACGGCTGACCCGGTTCTTGCTTGATGAAAATGTTCGCGCGGAACTGGAAAAGTTTTTACGGCGACGCAGATTAAATCTGCGGTTGGCAGTTAAGGGATCATCCGATCAATTTTTAGCGCGTGTTTCAAAGAGAGAAAAGCGGGTTTTTGTAACAAATGATACAGATTTTACAATACTGCCCGCGGACAAAATTTTTTCAGTAATCTGGCTGAGACTGCCGCAAAATAATCCTGACTTGCTCATTGTGTCTTTTGAAAAACTCCTTATGGAATGTAAAAATTTCCAGAGTCGGATTATTATTCTTGAACCTTGGGGTTGGTCAAGCTTGCCGTTGCCAAAAGAAACACAAATATAAAAAACTGTCACAGTAAAGACAGTTTTTTATATTGATAACGACAAAACCATCCAAAACACCATTGCCAAATCGTTTTTAAAATAGGGGTTGTCAATAAGGCCTTGGAAGAGGAGGCAGATGAGGAAGAGGGCGACAGCCAACTTTATGTCATTCCCGCGAAAGCCTGCCTTGCCGGCAGGCAGGCGGGAATCTAGATTGTGGATTCCGGCTAGCCCTTCGCCGCTTCGCGGCTCCGTGGCTGCCGGAATGACACTGGGGCGGAGGCCGCGATAAATATAAATTGATATTAATCCCAAGAAACTAATTAGACCTAACAAGCCCGTTTCTACCCAAAAATTTAAAAATACGTTATGCGGAAAGTTGTGAGTATCTAAATTGGGGTCAGTGTTTAGCTTTTGCCAGTTATTACCAAAGCCTGTTAAGCCTAATCCAAAAATTGGCGACTCTTTTATAGCTTTAACGCCTGTGTGCCAAAGCGAAAGGCGAGAGATGGCAGATTTTTCCCCATAAAAGGGAAGGACAAAGCGCCAGCGAAGATTGGGGACGGAAATTATAACAATAACCATAACAATAACGGCGGCGAAGATCAGTTTGCGGATTTTGGCTTCAGCAGCCACAATCAAATAAATTCCAATAGCTGCGGCCAGCCCTAAGAAACCGGCGCGGGAAAAGGAAAGGAGCAGGCCGAGCGCGCCTAAGGCCCAGGCGAGGGATTTTAGATTTAAGATTTTAGATTTAAGATTTTCAAAAACGTCGGGAATCAATAATGCCAAAAGCGGGGCTGACCAAAGGGCGTAAAAATTCGGATGTGCAAAAAAACTCAACGCGCGTTTTGGCTCGTTGGCATTGCCCCAATAAATTTGCGGAAGGCCGAGTAAAGTGAAATATTGCAGTATTGCGTAAAGACCAGCTAAAGCTAGTAAGTAGTAAGTAGTAAGTAGTAAGTAACTTTTGCTTTGCGGATGTTGCTCAAAGAAAAATTTGCCAATGAAAAAAATCGAAATCGGTTGAAGAAACAAAACAATAAATTGTCCCAACTTTGCCTGGTCGAAGCCTTTGATGAATAAACTGATTATTCCAGAGATGAAGAAAAAGCCGACTGTTAGTAAAATCTCTTTGCGAATATTTTTGACGGCCGTCAAAAATATTCGCGCCCGTTTTTTTGCGATGACATTAACCACAAATGCTATCCAAACCAAAAATACCCACATCATCAGAATATTTCTGGGAAGAAAACCCAAGTTAAACCGAATGGCATAAGCCGGAGCCAGAATAAAAGTTATAATAAGCAGGTAAAGCATATTTTGAGATCCCTCGCTCCGCCAGCTGGCGGAGCTAAGGATGACGGCGTGGACCTCAGTTGCCTGGGAATTTTAACCCGCCGACGTCAAAAATAATGTTGGTGCTGGTGTCTGCGGAATTGCCGCCAATGTCAGTGGCTTTGGCAGCCAAAACGTGGGTACCGGCTCCGTAATCTTTATTTAAAGAAAAAATAAATGGCGCTAGAGTTTTGCTTTGTAGTAGTTCACCGTCCACCGACACTTGCACCCGCGCAATTGGTTTAGACCCGGCCGCAGTAACCTGGATATTAAACGGTAAGGAGGTAATTACCGCACCCTCGGACGGAGCGTCAATGCTCACCGCGGGTTTTTGTCCTGTTGAGTTGTCTGGATTGTTGGCAGGAGGGTTAATAAGGTCGCCTGGAGGATAAGTATAGCCGTGAGCCAGTGCCCATTCCACTACCGGGTTTTCCCAGTCAGGGTTGTCTTTTTTTTCGCTGTGCAAAACTGTGTAAATTTTGTCAATAATATTTTCGGGCAAAGTTAAATTAGTCGCCGGCAAGCCAGTGGCGGAATCGGCAGAGACTTTTATGTGCACATCGTCATAAGTTGTGGGTACCGCGTAGTCAGCAAAGACTTCGGTTTTGGTGACTGGTGTGGCGTCAGTAGGCAGTTTGCCGGAAAGTTCGTCCACAGCAACCTGCTGGATGCCGCTGGGCACAGGGAAAGCCTCCAGGGGCTGGCCGGCTAATGCGTTTTGCATGAATTCGTGCCAGATTGGCGCGGCTACCACAACTCCATCCGCGCCTTTTTTCATGGGACACTTGGTACCGCCGCAATTATTTCCGGCCCAGACACCAGCTGCCAGGGAAGGGGTAAAGCCCATGGTCCAGCCATCCCCCCAGTCGTTGGTAGTGCCGGTTTTGGCCGCTACCGGCCGGTCAGGCAAAGTCAGCGGCGAGTTGGCGCCGAAAATAAAACTTCGGGCGTTATTGTCAGTCATAATGCTGATAAGCTCATATGCGGCCTGGGGGTCTAAAACACTTTGGGGATTGCTTTTGTATTCTTCCAAAATCTGGCCATCTTTGTTTTCAATTTTTAAGATGGGGGTCTTTTCATTTTTTACGCCTTCGTTAGCGATTACCGAATAAGCGGCAACATGGTCAACAAGTTTTACCGTACATCCCCCTAAAACCAAAGACAGCCCGCAGTCGGCCATGGGGCTGGTAATACCTAAATCTCGCGCGGTTTGGGTGGCACTATTTACTCCTACCAAAGCTAAAGTTTTTACCGCAGGAACATTCAAGCTTCCAGCTAAAGCTTTGCGCATAGAAAGCGGCCCATAAGATTGGCCAGAATAGTTGCTCGGAGCGTAGTCTTTTCCGCCATATGTACCGAAATCAGTTACAACATCAAATAAGGGGGAGGCCGGTGAATATTTAAAATCTTTTTTGAAAGCCGTTGCGTAAACATAAGGCTTAAAGCTTGAACCGGGTTGTCTCTTGTCTGAAATAGCGACATTCACGTTCGGCTCAAACATACAGTTTTTTCCGGGCGTACAGCCGGCGGGTTCAGGCTTGCCAAAATAATCTTTGCTGCCGACCATAGCCAAAATTTGGCCGGTCCTGGGATCGATAGCCACCAGCGCGGCATTGTCGGCATTGTATTTTTTGGATGAGTTTTCTACCCCGTTTTTTACCGCGGCCTCGGCAATTGCCTGTAGACGCAAATCTAAAGTAGTATAAACCTTTAGGCCGCCTTCCTGCAAAGTTTTTTCCCCGTATTTATTGGCCAGATAATCTTGCACCCATAAAACAAAGTGCGGCGCTTTTATGCCGTTAGTCAGTTCGGAAAACTGGACTTTTTCTTCCTGTGCCTGCTTTTTTTGTTCTTCAGTAATATAGCCCTGTTGCTGCATGTAAGATAAAATTGTATTTTTGCGGTTGTCCAAAGCCTGACGGTTTGGACCCAGTGGATTGTAGTAGGTAGGGGCTTGCGGTAAAGTGGCCAAATAAGCGCTTTCTGCTAAAGATAAATCTTTTGCCGATTTGTTAAAGTAGCTGTTGGCCGCCGCTTCAATGCCATATGAATTCCTGCCGTAAGGGATTTCGTTTAAATATAATTTTAAAACTTCGTCCTTGGAAAAACGTGAATCTATAGTGACGGCTAAAATCATTTCACGGATTTTTCTGTCCCAGGATTTGTCGTCGGTCAATATGGCTTTTTTGACAAATTGTTGGGTAATCGTGCTGCCACCCTGGCTTTTGCTGGCAGTCAAAACGTCGACTATGACAGCTCGGGCAATGCCAGTTAGAGAAATACCGCCGTGTTTATAAAAATCTTTATCTTCTATTGCAATAGTCGCGTTTTTTAAAAAGGGAGAAATATCATTTAAGTTTTTTTGTGTGCGTTTGTAGCCACCGTGAATTTCGTAAAGCAAACTGCCGTCACGCGCAAAAATTTTGGAAGATTCCGGGACATTTCTGTCTAAAAGTTTGTTTGGATCGGGCAAATCTTTGGCATAGTACAAAAACATGACAGCAATAAATAAAACGCCCAAGGCAAATAGGCGGAAAGCCCAGGTAAAGAGTTTTCTGGCATTAAATCTGCCCCACTTAAAACGCAAGCGTTTCCTGGAATTTTTACTGTAAGGCGAGTTTTTGTAACTGTAAACACGCATGCCCAGTAAGACTTCTTTGTAATTTTATTAATAATTAGTCCAGTTCACTTTTGTTATTTACCCAGTATCTTTTGAACAAGCAGCCGGATTGCAAAGAAGTTCTACTGGGCATGGACAAATTATAGCCTTTTTTAAGGTTTTGGAAAATGGTATAATGGTTGAGAATTAAGATATAACCTGCCTGCCGGCAGGCAGGGATTTAAGATCTATGAATGATCCAATTCAAGAGCTTTTAAGCAGGGGCGTGGCTGAAATTTTTGTTAAAAGCGAGTTAGAGCAAGCTTTGCAATCGAAAAAAAGTCTTAGTGTTTATTATGGGGTCGATCCATCGGGACCCGCAATCCATTTGGGTCATGCCGTGCTTTTGAGGAAGCTTCAAATTCTTCAAGAATTAGGTCATAAAATAATTTTTTTGATTGGCGATTTTACCGGAATGATTGGCGATCCTACCGATAAAAATTCTATAAGACAGCCGCTTAAGAGAAAAGAAGTTTTAGCAAATGCTAAAACTTATAAAAAACAGGTTTCAAAATTTTTAAATTTTACGGGGAAAAATCCTGCCAAGATTGTTTTTAACAGCAAGTGGAATGATAATTTGAAATTTAAAGATGTTATTGAGCTTTCGGGTAAGTTTACTGTTCAGCAGCTTTTAGAAAGAGATATGTTTCAAAAAAGAATGGAAGAAAACAAGCCGATTGGCCTGCACGAGTTTTTATATCCACTTATACAAGGCTACGATGCCGCTGTTTTAGAGGCGGATATGCAGATTGGGGGGACGGATCAAACTTTTAATATGCTGCAAGGCCGTTATTTGACCAAAGCTTTAAAGAATAAAACTCAAATGGTTTTAACTTGCGAGCTGTTAGTAGGCACAGACGGCAGGAAAATGTCAAAAAGTTTTAATAATGTGATTGATATTGAAGATGAGCCCAGTGAAATGTTCGGCAAGGTCATGTCAATAAACGACGATTTAATAAAAAAATATTTTGTTTTGGCTACCCGTGTGCCTTTGGAAGAAATTGACCTGATAATAAACTCAAATGCAAATCCACGAGATCAAAAATTAATTTTAGCTGAAAAAATTACAGCTTTATATCATGGTGAGAAAAAAGCCGTTGCCGCTAAAGCAAATTTTGGTAAAAAGTTCAGACAATCGTCAGGAGAAATTAAAGCTGATTTTGAGCTGGCGTTAGATAAAGGGAGTCGGACATTTAGCGGACTACTTGGAATATTAGTTAGTGGAGGCTTGGCGACTTCAAAATCTGAGGCTAGGAGAAAAGTGGAAGAAGGTGCGGTAGAAATCAACAATGAACGAGTTAGTGTCAATGAAAATCGGTTACTTGAAATAAATAAGGGAGATCTGATTCGTTTAGGAAAAAGATTTTTAAAAATTGTCTAAATTAAAACCCCCTCTTTGCGAGGGGGTTTCTCTTTTAGCCTGAGTTGAGCGTTTATCCGCGACAAATCGGCGGATTTACATAGCGCCGCCACTCATACCTTCACCACTTTTATCCTCATCTTCGTCAGAAGCAGGCGTAGAGGGCTCTGCCGCGGTTCCGCCGCCCATGCTGCCGTCGGCAGGCATATCGTCAAAAAACATTTTTGTTATCCTTTCTCGGGTCAATCGCTCTCTCTTCGTTCGTCTAGATTATCATCTAGACTCACTTTGTTTCGAGCATTGCCCCTCTCCCCAAATTTTCCTTGTATAAACCCCAACTGAAAATTTGGGATCCCCTGAAAATTTATGTTGAGGAGTTAGTGTTAAATTTACAGAATTTACCTATATAAATTCTATTTTCAGATTATAGCAAGTCCTTATTGTATACGCAAGCTTGTATGAAAGTGGTGCATGGTACATACGGCAATAGCTAAAGCGTCGGCGGCATCGTCGGGCTGGGGCGCAGATTTTAGTTTGAAAGTTTTTTTAATAATGTATTGGACTTGTTCCTTGGTTGCTTTGCCATAACCGCAAATGAAATTTTTGACTTGCAAGGGTGTGAATTCAAAAATCGGCAGTTTGTTGGTTTGGCAAACCAAAAGCGCCACTCCCCTGGCCTGCGAGACCGTCATGACGGTTTTTTGGTTGGTAGTTAGAAAAAGTTTTTCCACTCCTACAGCGTCCGGCCTAAACTTTTTTATTATTTGATTTAAATCCTCTGCCAAAATTTCCAGCCGTTGGGCATGGGATAAAACTTTTTTGGTCGCGATAATTCCAAAGTCTTCGAGCAGGTACTCGTCTGCCCGTTTTGTGGATTTAATAATTCCGTATCCGGTTGTCGCGGTTCCGGGATCAATTCCCAATATAACCATAAAAGAAATCCTAAATCCTAGAACCTAAAAACTAAACAAAGTTGAAATTCTAAAGGTTTAAATTTTTAAACTTTAATTTTATAGAGTTTGTTTAGCCTGCCTGCCGGCAGGGCTTTAGTCTTTAGATTTTATAAATTAGCTGATGTATGTACCGCAATCACGTCTTCGTCATTTTCCAGTGCAGCAAACAGCTCATCCACTTTAGGTTTTTGTTCTTCTGTTAAGTCAGTGCCTTGCGATGATTCTTGAATAATATCAGCCTGTGCCACTTTAGCGCCGGCTTTTATAAGCACGTTTTTGATTTTAGTAAGATCGTTAGCATATGTGTAGACTTCTAAACCTTCCACAGATTCCCGGACATCTTGCGCTCCCGCATCTATCGCCGCTAATTCGATCTTAGGCAAATTATCATCGCGTTCCACCAAAATTTGTCCTTTTGTAGCAAACTGCCAGACAACACTGCCCTGCGCGCCCATGTTGCCGCCGTGGTCTTCAAAAATTTTACGGATATTATTGGAAGTGCGGTTGGTGTTGTCAGTCGCACACTCAACCAAGAAGGCTGTGCCAAAAGGGCCGTAGCCTTCGTAAGCCACTTCTTTAATATTGCCTCCGCCTGCGCCTGTGGCTGCCTTTATGGCGCGATCAATGTTGTCATTCGGCATGCCCTGGGCCTTGGCATATTCAATCGCGCTTTTTAATTTAAAGTTGGAGTTAGGGTCTCCGCTTCCGCCTTCTTTGACCGCAATGGAGATTTTTTTTGAAAGTTTGGAAAAGAGCAGTCCCCGTTTTTGGTCGAGAACCCCTTTGGTGCGTTTAATTTGCGACCATTTGCTGTGTCCGGACATAGAATAGGAATTAGCAGTTAGGAATTAGGATTTAAAACTAATCAAGACTGTTAATTCTCCCTTTATCGACTGTCTTTTTTTTAATTCATCTGACACTTGCATTGGCGTGCCGCGGATGAATTCTTCATGCATTTTTGTCAGTTCTCGGGCAACCACAACCTGCGATGTTGGAAAGGCGTTGGCAATGTAATTTAAAGTTTTTAAAATTCTTTCCGCTGATTCATAAAATATGGCCGTGGCCCCTGCTTGCTGCGCGGCTTCCAAGGCTTCGACAGATTTAATCGCGGTTTTTTGCAAGAAGCCTAAAAATAAAAATCTGTCAGTTGGCAGGCCAGAGGCGGAAAGCGCAGCAATCGATGCGCTCGCGCCAGGGATTGGAACCACTTGGACTTTTTCTTTTACACATTCTCTCACTAACCTAAATCCCGGATCAGAAATTCCCGGCGTGCCCGCATCTGTAATTAGGCAACCGTCAGATTTTTGCAATCGTCTAGTTAAATCTTTTACCACCTGCTGTTCGTTGTGCTCTGCGAATTGGACAATCTCTTTTTTTGCGAGCGCAGCCGACCTGTCCGCCGAAGCTTCAGCGTAGGTGGAAGCAATCTTACCTTGGATGGAGATTGCTTCGTCCCCCTCGACTGCGCTCGGGATCCTCGCAATGACAGGGAGAGAGTCGATGTATTGCAGCAACCTTTTGGAATAATTCGGATTCTCCGCAATCACAAAATCGCAGGCTGTTAAAGTTTCAATTGCCCGCAAAGTTATGTCCCCCAAATTGCCTATAGGAGTAGCAACAACGTAGAGCATGGTTTATTTTATTAGATCATTTAGATTGTTCCCACATATACCAAAACCAGGTTCTGTAGCTTTCGGCCAGATTTTTGCTGTGAATTACAAAGAAGACAACATTTTCGTCCAGTCTTTTTAAAGTTAAGCCGGTGTAGGTCATAACATAATCGCCAAAAACATGGATGCCGGAAGTCGTTGAATACTCTTTGGGTAAAAAACGGTATTGTAAATCCCCTTCATAATTTTTAGCAAAATCTTTTAAATTTTTAACTTCGTAGTCAAAAAGCTGAATAAATTTTATTTTTTTGCGTTTGGCTTCGGCAAAAAAAGCTTTGCGCGCGGTTTCTAAACGCGGGTCATACCACCCACCCTTGGCCCCGATAAAATAACTTTCCTTGCCCACACGCAAGACGTCCCGCCAAATATTTTTTTGCCCTTCCAAACCGCGGTAAATATAGGCTTCCTCGGGGGCGATTCTCTGAATGAATCTTTTTTTTAGCTCCGGTAAAATTGTCTTAAGTTTTTGTTCTTTTTCCGAGTAAAGCTCCAGCAATTTATCGGGATCCACGGCATTGTATTTATTTTCCTTGCTGGAGAAAATTTCAAAACACAAGCCCTTGTCAATCAGCCGGTTAATCGCATCATAAGCATTCCTCCGGTGAATTTGGGCGCTTATGGCAATCGCGCTAATGGACGACTCGCCTTTTTCTACTAAGGTTTGGTAAATTTTTCCTTCATTGGGCGAGAGACCCAGGTCTTGGTATATTTCTTGATTCATTTTGTGGTGCTTATTGCTACCCTATGGTGGTCTTGGCCACTCAATAGGTATATTATAGACTTTATTATTGATAGTCAAGCAAGAAGGGGGAGAAACATGTCCATCCATCAAGCAGAAATTTTAGATCGATGGAAGCGGGGGAATTTTTTGGAGGTAGGAGTTGCAATTCCCGGTTTCAAGTACGATTTGCCCTGGGTGCCCTATGAGAACTACATGCAAGTGCAGCTCGTTGAGGCCATACCAGGACAACCCGGTAAACTGATAATTCAGTTTCCAAAAGATGGCGCGGAAGACGAGCAGTTTCACATCCATCCGGTTTCTGACCGGGTGATTACGGTTCTCCAAGGCAGCGGCCAGTTTGTGGCAATTCGTAACTTCACCAAAGTTGTTTATGAGTTGGAGGCGGGTTGTCGCTTGTGCATGCCGCGCGGTGTTGTGCGCAATTTTTTCGGAAATTTGTTGGTTGAGTCGTTGCATCTCCCTTTTATCGCGTTTGAAAGTCCGTTCTGCTTCGTTCGCGTGCTGGTTGACTGATAAGAAAGCGCCGACAGGCCGTTAATCTTCAGCGGCCTGTTTCTATGTATGGTTGTTAAAAAAAGGAGGAAGGTATGCGGATTGTAAAAGATAATAAGGGTGGCAAAACTGGCCGTATAGTTTTACTTGTGCTTCGCTTTAATTTGGCCATAAAGTTTTTTCGTTGCCGCTCTTTGTGGCGGGGCTTGGCAGACAACTGGCGCGAATATCGCTTTTACAGCAAAACCCACCATCCTTTTTGCCAGCCAACCCATTTTTCTTTTTTTGGGTTGGTTAACTTTCAGGCTTTGGGCGACGTTTGCCAGATGCATGAAGAAAGTTTTTACCTTAAGATGTCAGAGTTCTTGGGCGAAGACGATTGGGCGAAGACGAGGAGACTTGGACTGATATTCACCATTTCAGCAATCCCAAAAATTTCTGTATTGATTTTGATGGCAAGTTGCGCATTCTGGATTATGGTAGCCTTTTAACACAGGCGGTTATTAAGCGGTATGGAAAAGTAATCCGACAGAATTTTTGTTAGTCGACAAAGAGAAACGAGAGAGGAGACGGAAATGAGTCTAAGCAACGAAGAAGTGATTGAACATCTACGGCAAACCCATCCAAGAGAAGTGCCTAGTGATTACAGTTTGTACAATTGTAATAGACGCGTAAATGTTTGGGCGGTACACGAACAAAACAGAAAATCCGGAGTGCTAGGGTTTGACGCTCTGTTCTTGGTATGGAAAACCAAGACTGGCAAAATCACTTCTCACTGTGGAGCCCTCAGTAATCTCGGTCAGGAGTACAATATTATAAGTGTTGTTGAAAAGAATAAAGCTGTCTACGTTACTTATACCTACTATAACCCTCGAGAAGATAAGGAGAAATGGTGGGCGTTTAAAATTCCGCTAGCTGAAATGCAGGAGGAAGCCGAAAAAGAGTAGACCAGTTCAACTTTGGGAGTGCGCTGACAGACCGCGTAGTCTGTCATTTTTCTTTTTACCAATTTTTATCTGGCGATTCGAGTCCAGACGCCGCTTCTAAAAAGTCATATTCCGCTTTTAACTTATCCCGGTAATCTTCCAGTTCAGCTTTGGCCTCCCCTTCGGCTTCGTACCATTCGTCATAAGTCGACTTTAATTCATCTTCAATCTCCTGAAGCCTTGCGTATGCTTCGGTTTCATTCTGCGGGCCCTGCTCTGCCCACTCCTCATAGCTAATACCTAAGAGCTTGTGGTACTTGTCGTCATATAAAGTTTTTATATCTTCCGGATCCATAAGTTAATTTAGTATACAATAGGCGAGATTATCAGCCAAATATAAATAAAGAAAAACCCCTTGGATTACCTGACCGTCAGGTCATATTGGTAAAAGGGGTCTTTCGGAAAAGTCAAAAGAAGCTATTTAAGCCGGAAGATTAACCTTGCGGCCCATCGCCTTAAAAATAGAGGCGATATATGTCCCGATTGGTCGGGACCGCTTAAAACCTATGAAATTGGTTTTTATTTTGGTTTCTTCTAATGAAGAACTAACTTTTCTATAGCTATTATAGCACATCTAACTTTTTTTGTCCATGCTTAGACTTATCCTGTTATTTAAAATCCAAAAGTAGACTTATCCAATGCAGATGATACACCCTATGCCACCCGTGCCTTACGCCAAATAATACCTCTGCTGAAGGTTTTAAGCCAAAAAAGAATAGCTTGGGGATTAGTTCCTGTAAACGGATTATACAGCAAATATTAAGGTTTGGGATAAAGCAATGCCGGGACTTACCAAGAAACCAAGCCAATAAGCATTTAAGCTAAAACCGTTCAAAATTTAAAAATCGCCGCTTAAGGTGTATCATTGTTGGATTGGAAAATACTTGCTTGGTAAGGTAACTGCCCACTGGGCATACAAAACATCGGTATTGCTGCGAGCGAGTGCATCCGAGCGAAGCAATCTTTCTCAAGATATGATTGCCACGCAATTTAAGCCAAAGCCCTTAAATCGCTCGCAATGCCAAGAGTGCGGTAAAAATTTTCAAAACAGCAGGAACAAAAGCAAGTCACGGAATGAACCTCCTCGCAGCAAGCTGCGAGGTATCAACTGCAGACTGCAGAGTGATTCCGCAGCAGAGCTGCGGGGTATTAAACCCTAAGAGGGAATAAATTATGGCGTCAATACATCTGGTGCAGGCAAACAATTAAGCAACTGGCTGGACAATATCGTAAGAGCGAAAAATGGATCAGGCTGCAACTGGACAAAGCCAGGCTGACAAACTTTCATCTTTACCCGCAGCCAGTAGTCGCCATCGCTGATGTGACTTTCTGGGGCAGAAAGTATGGTGTGCTGGTATTTCGTTCCTACGATTTAAAACAGAACCTGATCTGGCTGGAAGTAAAGACCGAAACAGCCGAAGTCTACCAAGAGGCTAAACAGATTTTAGAGAGCTTGGGTTTTACCTTTGACGCCGTCGTAATTGACGGGAAACTAGGCATTAAAGGGGTTTTTGACGGCATACTCATCCAAATCTGCCAGTTCCACCAGATTAAGACCGTTAACAAATATTTGACCCGAAGGCCAAAACTACAGGCCGCGATAGAATTACGAACCATAGCCTTAGCCTTAACCGAAGTTAAAGAAGAATATTTTACCACCTTACTTAATCAGTGGCACGAGAAATGGAAAGACTTTTTAAAAGGACGAACAACTAATCCGGAAACCGGCAAATGGTTTTACACCCATAAAAGAATTCGGTCAGCCCACAGAAGTTTAATCTGGCCAAGGGCGTTATCGCAATCAGGGCAGTGGGTCAGGTAAACGTCCTTTTCCAAGCCAATTTCCATTGGTTTCTTCCTGGACTTGCCTTTGTGGCCGGTTTGTCCGCCGCGCTTTTTGCCAGTTAAAGAGCCAAGATTGCTTTTGACGGCAGCCTTAAAAATCATGCCCTGGTATTTGTCCTTAACCTCGGTTAACGCAGAGAGCTTATCCTCTAAATCCTGGTTGGCATCTTTAAGACGCCGGACTTGATCAGCAAGAGCTTTTTTCTCCGCTTCCGATTGTTTTAGCTGCTCTTCCAGGTTATTGTTTTTTTGTTTTTGTTTCTGCCAGGCATTCCAGGTATCGGCGAATTTTTTGCGCAGAAAACTGGCTTCCACCCGAAGCTTGCCCAGCTCCTCGGTGACTGTCATATACTGTCATTTTATCA
>JAHFJK010000037.1 GCA_023245915.1 Candidatus Doudnabacteria bacterium
CCGCGCGGCTTTGACTGACCTTGGCAAGAAACTCGCGCGTTTCCGCGCCTGACAAAGTTTTCACCAAATCCACAAACTCGTCGCTGGACATTTGCGACAAAATTTTGCCGGCGCGTTCGGGACCTAAATGCTTAACTAAAATGGTTTGGAGTTCGGGGTCAATTTCTTCCAACACCCGCGCGGCTTTTTCCGAATCTAAAGACGCCAGCAGGCTGGAGCCGTGGCGGATGTCTAAATCTTCCACCACATTGGCAAGGTCGGCCGGGTGCAACTCTTTTAATTTATCCACGGCCGTGTCCAGACGCAAAGGCGAGCCGCTGTGCACCAGTTTGGCCTGCCGCCAATCTATAAACTTCACAGCAAAAGGCCAGGCTAAAAACGAATCGCCTATTCCCAAACGCCTAAGCAGGCCCTTAAAACTCGGGTCAATGCCCAACACGCGCATTTTGTTGTCCAAAGTGCCAATGCGCAAATCATTCACCCGCACCACGCGCGTGCCCGCAATGTCCACAATTTGCTTATCCATTACATCTTTTTTTAAATAAAGATAATGGCCCTGGGGCAGCTGCTCAACGGAAATGTTGTTAAAAAGATTTTTTAAAGATATTTCCCGGCTGTTAAAATTTTCCACAAATTCATACGGGACAAATTTGATTTGCTGGTCTTTGGTTTTAACAACCAAAAATTCCAAAGGCTCAAACTCGCCGACTTTGGGTTTGATAAGCACGTCTGTCAGCCTGCCGACCGCAGCGTCAGAGCTGTCGTAGACTTTGTTGTTGAGCAGTTCGCTAATGTAGGGCATAAGGTTATCCTGACATGCGGATGAATCCGGATTTGCGGATAATTACGGATTTGATTATCCGTAGTTATCCGTAGATCAGGATAAAAATTCGTAAGTCCGGATCGGATAATTCACCTTATTTTACCACCTTTTCATGTTTTCTGCTAATATTGTTTTATGGACAAACTTGGCAAACAATCTTTATTGATGCATAAAAAATTTGGCGGGAAATTGGCAATTGTCAGTAAAGTGCCTTTACAAACAGCTGCGGATTTATCTCTGGCTTATACCCCCGGCGTTGGAGAAATTTGCAAAATTGTGGCCAGTAATGCTGCTTTAGCCAAAACCTACACCATAAAACGCAACACTTTGGCTGTGGTGACTGACGGTAGCGCGGTTTTGGGTCTGGGCAACATTGGCCCTATGGCGGCTTTACCGGTTATGGAAGGCAAAGCAATTTTGCACAAAAAGTTTGCTGACATTGACGCCTTCCCAATTTGTTTGGACACCCAAGACGTGGAAAAAATTATTGAAACAGTCAAAATGATTGCTCCGGTGTTTGGGGCAATTCAATTAGAAGATATTTCTGCGCCCAGATGTTTTGAAATTGAAAGGCGATTGCAAAAAGAATTGGACATTGTTGTGCTTCACGATGACCAGCATTCCACGGCAGTGGCAGTTTTGGCGGCGCTGATAAATTCCTTGCGTGTAGTGCAGGCCCGTGGCCTGCCTAAAAGCAAAAAGCAGGCCGAGGGCCTGCACTACCAAATCGTCATCAACGGCGCCGGCGCTGCCGGCATAGGTATTGCCAATCTGCTCATAGCCTACGGTTTTAAAAATCTTATTGTCGTCGACAGCAAGGGTGCTTTATATAGTAGCCGAGCCGATTTGAGGGATGAAAAATTATCTTTGGCTAAAAAAACCAACCCTCAACGGATAAAAGGCAGTTTATTTGAGGCTTTAAAAAAAGCTGACGTATTTATTGGGGTCAGCAAAGCCGGTCTGCTCAAACCCGCGATGATAAAACTGATGAACAAAAAGCCAATTATTTTTGCCCTTGCCAATCCAGTTCCGGAAATTATGCCAGCTGAGGCAGCCAGGGTTGGCGCCATGACAGTTGCCACAGGCAGAAGCGATTTCCCAAATCAAATTAATAACGCGCTGACCTTCCCCGGAATATTTAGAGGAGCGCTGGACAACAATGTTCGCCTGATAACCCAAAAGATGTTAATTAAGGCGGCTGAAAATTTGGCGGCGATGGTCAAAAACCCGTCTGCCAAAAAAATCCTGCCCAGTCTTTTTGACAAAAAAGTCGTGCCGACGATTGCTAAAGCGATAAAAAATGACATTTAATGTCTAAAGGTCTATAATATAAAAAATCATTAAAATAGATAAACAAAATGGAAAATCAAACACCAGAGCCAACGTCTTCCGAGCAGCAAAATCCAGTCCCCCCGCCTCCTGTGCCAGTTCACCACCAAGCCGGCAAAGTAGTTGCGACTATTGTTGTCCTAATAATTCTTTTGGTTGCAACAGGGCTATGGTTTAAAAAAAACTTTAAAAGCCCTAAGCAAGCCCAAGTTCCCGCCAATATTGCAGCCGTAAAGCAACAAGAACAGCCGAAGCCTACCGTGGACTTAAATCTTTCTGTCATAAACGTGCCGGACGCCGATAATGCTTTTTTTGATTTAAACAATATCAAAAGCGCGGGGCTAAATAGCAGCACCAGCGATTTCACGGAAATAAAATTGGAGGACGAGTTTAGTATTATCCGGGGTCAAAGTTTTGACGCTACCGTGATCAATAAACTAATTGCTGACAACCAAATTGGGCTTGATAAATTTGAAAAAGCGACCCAAAAAAATTATTTTCAAGTACCGGCATATAGTGACCCCGCGAAAATTTCTTTAAACATCCCTTTGTATCCTATGAATTCCTGGCGGGCTGCGGCGAGAGTCTACTTAATTAAAGCAATTAACCTGGCACACCAGGAACAACCGGAACAAGGCCTTAATCTCGCGGAAAACACCTTGAAATTGGGGCATAATATTCAGCAATCTCAAGGCGGAATTATTTTATACCTTGTTGGAACAGCTATCAAACTGCAAAGCATTGAGGCAATGCAAACTATATTGCCCTATTTGCAATCAATCCCAAACATAAAAGCTGTTTCCGACGCTTTAGGTAAATATCAAAAAAATAGAGAAGGGCTGGCTAGAGATTTTAAATTTGAATATGCACATCAAATAAAAGGAGTGGAATTTGAAGCAAAAAATTACCTGCAAGATATAAAGGAAGTAGAAAACAGCCCGGATGCTGACCCCGAATTAAAACAAATTTTCAGCTATTGGAAAAATAATCCCAAGGCTTTTAACGAGGAAGAAACTAAACAATATGTAACTGCTCACTTTACACAGCTTGTTGACAAAATTAATCAGCCTTGTTCCGATTTAAAAACTATGGCTTTTCCTCCACTGCTTCCTGCTGACAAATCACAATATTTAAATACAGAAAACCTGGTGGGAAAGTGGATGTTGACTCAAGTTGAGTTAGAAAATTTTGATTCGATCTTTGGAAAAGCCTGCCAGGACGAAGTGGGGCTTAGGGCGACACAATTATTATTGGCGTTTCATGCTTACAAGCTGGAACACGGAGGTAATTTGCCCGACAACCTAAACGATTTAGTCCCGAATTATTTAGCGTCTTTACCTTTAGACCCGTTTACTGACAAAAACTTTATTTACAACCACGATAAAAAAGTTATTTACTCCCTAGGGACGAACAAGACGGACGAGGGAGGCAATTTGCCAGATGTTGGAAAGGATTGGCCTGTAATGCCGGATTATTCATTTGCCATTAAGTGATACAATATAAGTTGAAAATCGATTTTATATAAAGAACCTATCATCGAATCGTTGCCAAACAATAGAGTTCGACCTTGTGGAGAACCTATTGTTTGGAAATACAATCTTAGGCAAAATAGCTTCTCCATAAAGTCGAAGACTATTTTGCTACCACTGATTGATGATTTTAATAACTTAAAGGTCGAAACTAATTTAACCCTCCAAAACTTTTCACCTTAATCATAAAAAAATTTTGTAAAAAAGTTTAGGAGGCTGAAAGGAAAAAACTATGTTATCCAATGCACCAGTAACCCCAACTTTGCCCGCAACTGACATTGAGCGCGCAAAGAAATTCTACACTGAAAAATTGGGCTTAAAGCAGTCGGCCACCCAAGTGCCAGCAGATTCTGCCATGTTTGAATGCGGTAATGGCTCTATGCTTTTTATTTACCAGCGCCCGCCCTCCCCTGCCCAGCACACGCTTGCCAACTTTGACGTCAAAGATTTGGAAGCGGAAATGACAGAACTTCGCGGACGCGGAGTGGTTTTTGAAGAATACGACATGCCCGGGCTGAAAACCGTCAACGGCGTCGCCACTATGGGCAATTACAAAAGCGCCTGGTTTAAAGACAGCGAAGGCAACATTTTGGCTTTAGGGCAGATGGCTTAAAACTTTAGCTATTTCTGCTATAATGACTGAAACTATCTTAACAGAATCTTTGTCATCCCCGACCTGATCGGGGATCCATAAATCTGGCTTTTGACTGGATTCCCGCTTTCCACCTGCGCGTAAAGCTTCGGTGGACACAGTCGCGGAAATGACATGACTAATAAAAAATGAATACATCAATGTCTCACGATTTCCAAAACTTAGGCATTGCGCCCAAGCTTTTGCAAATTCTCCAAACTCACAAATTTACCACTCCTACCCCCATCCAGCAAAAATCCATTCATCCTGCCATTGAAGGCAAGGACATTATGGGCATTGCCCAGACCGGCACAGGCAAGACCCTGGCTTTTGGCGTGCCTATGATTCAACGCTTAGCGCAAGCGGCCAGCCGAGCGGATTATCAGGGCCGCCCCGAGCACGGTCGAGGGGCCGGAGGCAAACAAAAAGGCCTGGTAATTTTACCCACGCGCGAACTGGCTCTGCAAGTCAACGAAACTTTGCAAAAAATCGGCCGGCCCATTGGCCTTAAAACCGCCATTCTTATTGGCGGCGAAAGCATGGGCAAACAAATTAAAATGTTGCGCGCCAACCCGCACATAATTATCGCCACACCCGGTCGGCTTATTGACCATCTTGAACAAAAAACCCTTCAGCTAACAGCTGTGTCTATTTTAGTTTTAGATGAAGCTGACAGAATGCTGGACATGGGCTTTGCTCCGCAAATAAAACGGATTATGCAGACTGTGCCTAAAATCAGGCAGACGATGTTGTTCTCCGCCACCATGCCGGATGAAATTGTAAACTTAGCTAAATCTTTTATGTCCTTGCCTTTGCGTATAGAAGTCGCGCCTTCGGGAACGACTGTTGAGCGTATTGAGCAGGAATTATTTTTTGTGCAAAAGCAGGACAAGGCTGCCCTGCTGCAAAATATTTTAAAAGAGTACACGGGCAGCATTCTGGTTTTTTCCCGCACCAAATTCGGCGCCAAAAAAATTGCGCACACTATACGCAACAGCGGACACACAGCTTCGGAAATTCACAGCAACCGTTCCTTAAACCAGCGCATAGAAGCTTTGGAAGGTTTTAAAATCGGCCGATACCGGATTTTAGTGGCTACTGATATTGCGGCGCGCGGCATTGACGTCTCCGGCATCCAGCTGGTGGTAAATTACGATCTACCCTCAACAGCCGAAGACTATGTCCACAGGATTGGCCGAACCGGCCGCGCAGGCTTGGCAGGTAAAGCCATTTCTTTTGCCATGCCGGAGCAGCGGGCAGAAGTTCGCGCCATTGAAAGGCTTATTCGCGCCAATTTGCCTATTGCCCAAACTCCAGCGCTGCCCAAGTTACCAAAACCAATCATGGAAAATGAAAGATTTGATAGATTTGCCAACCCCAGACCTCGACGCGCGCCATCTCGCTCCTCTTTCCCCGGCCGCAATTTTTCGCGCAATTTCCGCAAACCCGGCTCCAGACATAATCCTGGATGGAGATAAAAATAACTTAATAACTTATCCGCCTCAAATCTAAATTATTTTCGCCCTTCAGGCGATATTTTTGTTATCATAAATAAAAGTATAAAATAAAAGTATGTAAATTGACTTTTCCATTATTCTTATCTATAATACCAGTGATGTTTGGCACAGCAGACATTATAAGGCAACTCTTCACAAATCCCGCCAATAGCGGGTAAACTGTGCGAGAGTTTTTCTTTTGTCCGACGAAGCTTTGGCAAAGTTGGACCGTTAAAAAATATGGCGGCTATGGTATAATGGTTATTACACCGCTCTGTGGCAGCGGGTATACGGGTTCAATTCCCGTTAGCCGCCCCAAAAAATATGAACAAGAAAAAAATATTGGTTATTGAAGATGAAAAAATTTACGGGACATGCTTTCCGACCACTTGGGCAGGGACTACGAAATTTACGATTGAAGTCAGCATTATTTGGCAATCGTAAATTGAGAGGAGCGCTTTGCGAAGTGCGCGAGATTTTTATACTAATCAAAATTGAGCGCGCGAAGAAAAGGGCGACGAGGGGATGACGGATTTTGACAGGACTTTAACATCTTTTAATACGCAAGACGAGCATCATCGCTCACTCGTAAAATGTTTTGCGATGAATCCTAAATGCTAACGCATTTTCTAAAGTAAAGGAAGCATTGGCTAACGCTTTTGCTACTCCTGTACTTGCTTTCGCTTAATTTTAAGCTAGAGCCCCGCCCTTGCGCGCGCCTTCGCGCAAGACCAGCAGGTTCATTAGAGGCTGCTGTTAATGAGTTTGATTTGCACCCATTAACCTAAGACCATGTAAACCAACCTTTGTGATTCTTTGTCGGTTTGTATCACAGGGGCTTAAAACCGACTAATCTTGTGAACAATTGAAAGATGGAAAAATTCTGGACGCGGGTTTAACTCCCGCCATCTCCACCAAATGGTTTTTAGACGCGGGATTTTGCCGGATTGTCCCAAGGATAAAAGGAATTTGGGCGGTTTGAAAACCAAAATCACGGTTATATGCCAGTTTTTGCTCAAAATACATGCTAAGTAACAGGCGTTTGCCCTCATAACCGCGAGTTTGCCACTGTTTGAGAGGGTCTGACAGATAGTTAAACACTGCTCCCACTGCGGTTTGAAACCCGGCTTGGGAGTATTTTGTTTTATCCAAATCCTGTTGGAGCTTTTTTATTGCTTCCACATTTTGCTCAATTGTCTTTTCGTATTCAGCGACTAACCCGTCGTTGCCGGTTTTCGCAATCCTTTCCACCAAATTTTTATTTTGCCCTTCAAGTTCGCTGTCGGACATCGCGTTGTTGCCAATTATTTCCCGACACTGCTGGATTGTAAGCATTTGTTTTGGTGTTAATATAAAATCCGCTCTTTGCCAAGCAGGTGCAATGGGGTGGCAACCTGCTGGACAAACAACGGACTTATATTTCCCATTGACTTACTGCCTAAATTCATCCTCCTTCGCTAAAGCTACGGAGGACTTTTGCATATGTATTTTGGGAAAAGAAAAAGGCCTTACGCCGGCATTCCCCATAAGGATGCCGATGTAAGACCCGTGAGTCTAAAACAATATTAAATTGAACTTACTGAACGATTATACACCCAATAGACTTTTTTGTCAAAAAATTTGTATGAATTAGCATAGTCTCGCATCGAAAAAAGTTCCAACGGTTTCCAGGGGTGTTTTTGACAAATCCTCATAAATAAAACCATAAGTGCCAATTTCGCAGATTGGAACTTTTTATAAAAACTCCACAAATTTTAACCGTCAATTTTACTCCAACGCACTTTGTTGGATTTGTTGGATTGGAGCTTAAAAATAAGACCTAAAAAGCAGACCTAAACTTTTTATTACCCAAATTAATAACAAGCCCAATTTTATTGGTTAAAGTGAAAATCACTACCCCAAAAAACTCAGATGAATTCAGGTGCTGATTTTTGGTTTTACTAATAATTAAGGAAAAGCCTCATTTTTGCAACTTGAACTTTACCGGATAAACTCTGACGACTTTTAATACAAGACTGTCTTTTAATGGATTTCCTTTCAATTTTGTTGTAAACTTAAGGCAAGTTACTATTACCGCATAAAAAGTTAATATAGAAGCAAAATAACAATGCCAAAGTTTAATGATCTTGATCTTAATAATTGGAAAGATCTTGATGTTTGGACTGATAGCTTATGGATTATTAATGAACGCGATAAAAGTGGCAAGCATGACGGATTTTACCACGGTAATTTTGTCCCACAAATACCCAGGCAGTTAATTTTAAGATATACAAAAAAAGGCGAAATAGTTTTTGACCCTTTTGTTGGAAGTGGAACAACCGCTTATGAAGCCGAAATTTTAGGCAGAAATTTTATTGGGGTATCTGGAAATATCGTGTTTTAACTAGCGATTATCATATTTTTAAACATTTTCAATATGCACAATAACGACGATTTAACTTATTCCGAAGCAATAGAAAAAGTAATGTTAAATAATGGCTATTTTGCACCATTAAAACTTTTGTATAGAGAAATTTGGAAGTATAAAGATAAGAGTAAGGTTGTCGGTAAAACACCGGATTATACAGTTATGGAAAGAGTCCAGCGCGATGAACGATTTACAAGAATTGGTTTAGGCGTTTATGCTTTGACTGAATATTTAGATAAATTGCCAAAACAGATAAAGCCAAAAAATGAAAAAGAAAAAACAAACAGAAGGCACGCTGAAATGCAAGGAATGCTTTTGGAAATTGGTAATTTCAAACCAGAAGTTGATGACACATACACTAACGATAAAAAATGGATTTTCCAAAATAAGACATTGGGAAGTCTTGCAACACTTGATATGGTGCCAGCTTTTACTTACGAAAGAATTGTTAAAGAAAGTGTGAGTTTTGCAGATGTTATTTGGTTTAATGACAGAGGTTTTCCAAATAAAATCTTTGAAGTAGAGCATTCGACTGATTTTCGCGATGCCTTTATTAAATTTATGGAGTTGCAAGATTTTATCACTGAATTTTATTGTGTTTCATCTGAAGATCGTCAAATTAAATTTGAAAGAGAAAAAAGAAAGACAGCTTTTAGGCCAATCAGCAGTCGATTAAAATTTTTAACTTATGATCAAGTTGAAAATGATTATCAAAACATTTTAAAAAAAACTTACATTTAAAAAAATATGAATAACAAAACACTACAAGAAAAAAATAATAAAGTTGTCGAGCAAAAGGAATATAGAAAAAAATGCGGAGATTGTGACACAATGTCAAAGGCGTATCGTATGTTTGATATTGATGGAAAAAATTTAGTTGAATTTTTAGTTTGTTTAAATTGTGGGCTAGATGCCGCTATTTTGCTACGAGATTAAATTTTTATAACCAATATGGATAAAGAAATTACAACAAAAATAGCGATTTTTCAGAAAAAAGAAATTCGTAAAACTATTTATAATAATGAATGGTGGTTTTCTGTTGCGGATGTAATTGAGGTGCTCACAAATACAGCGGATGTCAGGGATTATATAAAAAAAATGAAGAAAAGAGATAAGGAATTAAATAGCTATTGGGGGACAAACTGTCCCCCAGTTGAAATGATGGCTAAGGATGGTAAAAAAAGGAAAATAACCAGTGCTAACACGGAAGGCATTTTTCGAATTATCCAATCAATTCCTTCACCAAAAGCCGAACCATTTAAGCGTTGGCTAGCCAAGGTTGGCTATGAAAGAATACAAGAAATTGAAGACCCAGAACTTGCCACCAAAAGAACGAGAGCGATTTATAAAGCCAAAGGATATTCTGACGCGTGGATTGAAAAAAGAATGCGAGGCATTGAAGTTCGCGAAACTTTAACAAATGAATGGAAAAATCGGGGCGTAAAAGAAGGTCAGGAATATGCAATCTTAACGGCAGAGATTTCTAGGGCAACTTTTGGAATGACACCGAGCGAATATCAAAAATTTAAAGGATTGAAGCGGGAAAATTTACGAGATCATATGAATGATCTGGAATTGATTTTTACAATGCTTGGTGAAGCATCAACAACGGAAATAGCTAAAAATAAAGACGCGAAAGGATTTATTGAAAATAAACAAGTCGCGAAAGTAGGCGGGAGCGTTGCGGGCAAAGCCAGAAAAGATTTGGAGGCTAGAAGTGGAAAAAAAGTTTCAACAAATAAAAATTATTTGCAAAAATCTGGCGATAGAAAAAGATTGGACTAATTTTTATTCTTTTGATTTCGCAACGATATGAAAGTAAGGGTTTTATTATTTTATGGGCGGAATTTCATATAATTTTAGTTTCAAATTTCCAAAAACTTTTGTAAAAATACACTAGCATACTTAGCTGTGGATTAAAAATCGCCGACGTTTATGTTTATATCCCTAGATGTGATTAACAATTGCACCCAATTATAAGCCAGTATTGGCCGTTTCTAAATCCCTAACCCACGGATACCAACGCCAAATGTAATCCCATATTAAGTTTAACTCCAAAGCCATTATGTCCACCACAAACTACTTACTTCGCTCGGGTTCATGGCACAGCCATGAAGTTATCTTTTATTTATAGTCAATTGCTAAATTAATTTAGATATAATACTCCGAAGCTTTGCTGTTATCAACCTGATTTTATTGGTTATTACCAATTTGATTCCAAACACAAAATCGGAATTTAATTAGCGAAGGAGTAT
>JAHFJK010000038.1 GCA_023245915.1 Candidatus Doudnabacteria bacterium
AACCTGTCCGCCTCCGGCGGAAACTTTCCTAGGAGCGGCCGGAACACAAAGACAGGAAACAGAAAAATGCTTAGATTTTAGATTATTGTAAAGCCGCTTGCCCCACCCGCCCATGCGCGCCGCTTTAGTCTACTAACTCCCTATTGTAATTAAGCGGAATAAAAAATTGGAATTTTTGTTTAAAGCGCCACCACTTTTTACACAATTAGTTAGATGCGTTGTATTGGTTAACCAATTTATTACAACTATCAAAATTATTGCTATAAGTTTGGTAGTCTAGTTTCGCTTTCTTTAGTAACTTATTATAATTATCAACCATGGAATTATAACTGTCGGTATCGCCTTCGTTTTGATAACTTGTCATTTTGCTGTCCATTGAATTAAGGGTTGCCTTTTCAGATTGATATTGGCTATCCTCTGTAGCTACTTGATTTTTGCAGGCATCAATTTGGGTTCCCAAATTTTGTTTATAACTGGAAATTGGAACAGCATCGACATTGCCACCAGTGGAAGTTGGGCTAGAATCATATTCTAAAGCAATATAAAACAAAAATCCTATCAACACACATGGTACAATTATTTTAAAAACATTCGAAATTAAATGCTTTCTGTCTAAAATCTTGATATAATCCGTTGCGCTTTTTGTCCAAATAAAACGTTTATGCGGAAGGTATTTTCTTGCTTGAGGACTTATATATCCTAAAACTTGTTCGGTACGGATAAATTTTTCTTTAAGATAGTATGCAACTTCCTTTCCAAATTCATAGGGCTTAAAATAGCCGAATGACAATTCTTGCTTTTTATAATATATAAACCTACCAACAGTTATTATAAAAATTATTATTGTTAAATAATAGCTGTCTGAAAAGGAAAAGCCATTCAAAACTAATAATGAAAGCCCACATCTAATCGTTGCCAAGTCCGTCATCAGCTCATTATTATTTCTGTCAGGTTCTACAATATTTAACCTATAGAGATATAAATGCATCATCTCGTGTGCCAAAATAGCACCAACCGCTAAAGCATTGTTTTTATGTTTTTTATTGATTAAAATTACTTCCTGAATTTGCCCCGATGAGTTTTGTTTCCGGGTATAGAATCCAGCGGTATCGCCCCCATTTGCAGGAAAATCTTTCTGGTCGTAAAAATCAATTATGCATCCATCGGCCTTAATTTTAAGCCAATTAAATATCTCTATTGCCATATGATGTAATCCGTCCGTAGGATTCTTTTTGTATCCTGCATAAAATGCAGCTTCGGGATGGAATAGTTCACGAGAAGGAATTTGCTTTAGTTTATCTTTTAGGTAAGAAAGAAGGTTCTGCCGTTGCTCGGCAGCCAGCTTCCATTTTTGTTTATTACGCCTATCGCGTTTTATAATGTACCAAATAAAAAATACTAACCCTCCTACAAATACAAGTAAAATAATAATACCTAATGCTGTGTCCATATATTAAAATAGCTTAAAATTTAACACAAAGCCCCGTGTCAGCGAGGCCTTACGGCCACGCGCTCCTTTCGGAACACGACCTTGAGAGGACGCTGAACGCGGGGTTCAGTATCTCTCAAGGTTTTAATGCCGTGCCTACGGCAAAGCCGTAAGTTTAGGCAATATTAATTTGTGCTTAGATTATAGCATATTTAAGGATAATAGCCAGTTGATTTTTGCCCATTACCTATGGTATACTTTATTCATGGAAAATAACAACATGGAAAAAGAATTTCAATACTTTTTAGACCACCAAAAAGAGCTGGTTCAGCAATATGGCGGTAAGTTTATCGTGATTAAAAATCAGGAAGTTATTGGAGTTTATCAAACTGAAACAGAAGCTTTTACCGAAACCCAAAAGCAACACGAGCTGGGGACATTTTTAATTCAGGAATGCAAACCCGGCGCTGAAGTGTATACTCAAACATTCCATTCTCGCGTTTTTCTAAAAACTTAAATAGATGCAGCCAAATAATGCCCTTACAACCAAGTGGCCAGGAATAAGTTTAGTCTTAGGCTCGGAAGTCGGTGTTTCCGAGCCTTTTGTTCCGCCTGCAAATGTTGTTAACATTGATATTAAAGTTCAGATAAAAAAATATAAAGCCATTTGGGATACCGGGGCAACGCATTCCGTTATTACCGAAAAAATAGTTAAAGATTTGAGTTTAAAGCCGGTCGGTATGACTATAGTCCATACCGCTAACGGTCAAGCTCACCAAAAGCAATACATTGTTAATTTTTACCTGCCAAACCAAGTGATGTTTGGTATGCTTCGTGTTACCGAAGCGCCATTGCACGAAACAGAGATTTTGATTGGTATGGATATAATTAGCCAGGGTGATTTTTGTATAAGCAATTTTGAAGGCAAAACAGTTTTAACTTTTAGGATGCCTTCTTGTGCCGAAACTGATTTCGTTAAAGAAAATAAAATAGCAAGATTACCGCGATCGGAGCGCCGGAGGCTCGAAAAAGAACGCGGAAAAATCTAAGACGGCCGCTCCCAGAAAAGTTTTCCCGCCGCTTTGCGGCGGGAACCTGTCCGCCTCCGGCGGAAACTTTCCTAGGAGCGGCCGGAACACAAAGACAGGAAACAGAAAAATGCTTAGATTTTAGATTATTGTAAAGCCGCTTGCCCCACCCGCCCATGCGCGCGGCTTTAAGCTATTAACTCCCTAAAGTACAAATTTATAATATAAAACTATTTTGTTAAAGGTAAATTCATTAATAAATTAGTCAATAATGGTTTCCCAAAAACTAATTTAAATTGCAATAATTTTAACACTATAAAAAAATCGCTAATTTCTGATTTCAGACTTTCTGGTCCTGTAAAAATTTCCTTTCCTTCTTCAATAAGGGATTTCACATAATTGTTCAAAAGGTCATAAGCTGACCTTTTTTCTACAAAGTCAATAATATTTTTAAACTCATCTTTATCTAACCACACCCCTTCACATTTTTTGCACGCATCGATACGAACTCCGGAATCCCCATATTGGATATTATAAAAGGGTACTTGGCAGACAGGACAAAGTCTAGGGCTTTGTTGCAAATTAAAAGTTTCTTCATTGTGCCAAAGGTCAATGTCAAACCATTGGGCATAATCATCTTGCGGATCCTTTGCTTGCCTCAATTCATCCCGATTAAACCATAAACCTCCGCACTCAGCGCAACGATCAACTTTTACTTTACCGATTTTTATTTCTTGTGATAATTCGTGATTGTTAGCACATTTCATAATTTTTTAGTTATTCTTAATAATTTACTAAATTTTATCATCTCAAACAATATTAAGCAAAATTACGAACAAATATAGCCATTTTTGATATTTTTTGATATTTTTCTTAAAGTAATGTAAAATAGTCAAGAATCATTAAATGACATCAAAAATATGGCTATTGTCAAAGAAACAAGAAATTCTCTCAGATGGTTTTTAATTATTGTGGGAGGTTATGGTGCCTTCCAAATAATAAATATAGTTCCGGCATTTAAGACCAATATAATTTTAGGTCTAATATTTTTAATATCCGTTGTTTTCGGCTTTATCACATTGTATTTCGGAATCAAATTTTTTAGCATCATCCAAGCGAATCCTAAATTAATAGACTTGTTTAATAATAACTTCAGCGGATACTCCACTCCCGTGGACTTTGGGCCTCTCACCTCATATCGAGATGGTAGTTCCAGAGTCCGCTGGAGATAAGCATTACCCTGTCGTCGAAGTCTTTAATCTTGTTGCGATATACATCGGAAACGATTTTTAGCCTCTTTATGCCGCCGATAGCATGCTCAACTAAGACTCGGACTTTGGACTTTCGCCTGTTTCGTTCTTTAACAGTTTGAGAAAGTTCTCTGGTTCTGGGTTTTCTTTGGGGCATAGAAACAGTATGGCCCGGGTACTGCGTCTGGTAGCCTTTAAAGCCTAAATCCAAATGAGTTTTAATCTCGGGTGGAATGTATTTGGGCGGAGCCAAAGCCTTTAACATAGTAAAGTCATGCTGCTTACCTTCCACGGTCTTGCTTAAGAAGCCAATCCGTTTCTTCCTGGTACTGATGATTAAGTTTTTCCTGGTATGGCGTTTCTTCTTGCCGGAATAGTTGGCTTTCTGCTTTTCCTTGTTTTTAGGCCTTTGAATGGGTCTTTCCGTGCCGTCTATGAATACCTCTTTAGCTTCGGGAAAAGCCTTAAAGAAATCGTCCACGCTCTTTAATTGCCGTTTAGGTAAAGACATAGTTTTGCCTAAGGTTGCTTCCAGGATACCACTTAGGCGGAATTGCTTTCTGCAGGCGCAGCTGCGGTCGCAGTCAAACAGGAAGCTTAAAACATCGTAAGTGGGGTAACATTTGTAGTAAAAGAGGATAAAAAAGAACTTGTCAGCCGCAGTGGGCAGAAAACCTTTCCTGCCGCCACCTTGTTTCCGCAGATGTTTGGAGTTTTGGTTATAGTGTTTCTTCTGCTGTTTCTGCCAGACTGTTTCAAATATCGGCAGCAGGTCAGTAAACTCTTCTGGCTTTAAGCCGGTTAAGGCTGAAGCCAAACGGGGATTCTTGAGGATTTTTTCAAGAGCCATCATATATTTATTTTTAATTTTTGTTTTAGTTAAGCCAACTACTATATCATAATTTTATCATTAATGGTTATTAAACAACAGGTCTATTGATAAACTTTTTTTGGATTGAGTTGGGCTTCTCGGCTATCGCATTACTTTATGATGTTGCGCAAAAACAGTTTAGTATTTTTAGTTTAATTTTTGTAATTATCAACGCCTTGATATTAGTTGCAATCATCAATAATGTTAAACGTTTAGCCAAAGAATCTAATTCCCAATCAGCTGTTCCAACCCCACAAATTTGACCCGCTCGATTTTTGTCGGCAGTGGATTTACTATCCCCCAAGGCTTTTATACCATACCGGCGACTATGTCGTGGGTTTAGTAGATATTCAATTGCGCTTAAATCGTGTCATTTTCAAGCTTAGCTACCAATAAAAATTTTCGCTTGACAATTTTTTATAATCTGTTAATATATAAGTACATTTTGACTCCGTAAGGAGTTCCGAGGCTCCCTGAAAGGGGAGCCGTTATTTTTTATACTATCTTGCGGAACATTTGCTGAATGTTCCCAAAGTCTTTTTCATCAAGCTTGCCCAGTTGCCTAAGCAGTCTTTTGGCGCTAATAATTCTCATTTGCGACAAGTTGGCTGTATATTTCATTCCATCACGCTCAAATACATAGCGATAGTCGCCAATTTTAACCTGGCTTGATATTGGAATAGATAAAAACATTCCGGCGTTAAACTTTTTTAGAATTTTCAACTTTGGTAAAAAATGCCGGCGGTTCCAATGAAGTAGGGTTTCGCGACCCATCTTATAGAGGCCAAAGTAAGGGTAATCCTGATGGTAGAAATCAAAATACCTTGATGCGTACACAACAGGTTGTTGTAGGCGAGCTTCGCCCGCCCGCAGAAAGAACTCAATATGATGTCCGGTCTTTAGAACAGTCCGTGGCCCAAACCTTAGCTCTTTTTGAAAGGATTAATGAAATAGCTAAAAATAGTATGCCACCAAAAAATTTAAAATCTACTACCAATTATCGTGAACTAGATAAAGCTTTCATTAGACAAAATGAGATTTTAAGAGCGTTAAATATTACGGCTGATAGCTTAAACACGTTTATAGCTGCGGCAGATGTGCGGCCCATGGCCGGAGAAATCGCGGATAAAAAACAACAAAGAGCAGCCCAAGAACAACAAAAAAGGTTAAAAGAACAAGTCAATATTGCTAAGAACTCCGCAGGTTTTATTACACAAACTATACAAATTTTAAATAGACTTTACGGGGTAAGAGTCATGCCAAAAGAGGAAAAATATAGCGATAATAATTTGTCTTGACATTTCTTCAATTTGGACTATAATGAATACACCATCGCCGTAAGGCGTCAACGGCTCCCGCAAGGGAGTCGTAAATTGTATATACCACCTTTTTATGTATTTTAAGGATTTTGATAAGTGGAACGAGGTTAAAAAACATACAGACAATAACCATACGAAAGTTAGTATCCGCGCCGGAGAAATTCGCTGGATAAGTTTTGGCGTAAATGTCGGAAGTGAAATTGACGGCAAAGGTGAATCTTTCACTCGCCCGGGGTTAATCCTCCACGTTATTGGCTCTCACTTGGCTTTTGTAGCTCCGCTTTCTACAAAAGTCAAAGAAGTAGCCGGATACCTACCATTCAATTGGAAAGGAACAACAACCGCCCTGTGTATTCACCAAATCAGAATAGTATCTCAAAAAAGGGTGCTTTCCAGAAAAGGCAGAATATCGGAAGATAAGTTAAAAGCCATAAAAGATGAAATTATAAAATTTTATAATTTTTAACGCACGCCGCTTTTTTCCGCCGCCCGCCCCAGTAGCAGAACCTTTGGTTCGCTACGGGGCACAGCCGCCATTGTTCCCTGCAAAGGCCGCCGCCTCTTGATAATGTCTTGATAATGTCCCCGCCGCCGTTGGCGGCGGAATGTTTTAAAAATCCCCCAAGACTTTTTGGGCACAAAACCCCGCCGCTTTGCGGCGGGAAAACTTTTCTGGGAGTGGGCCGAAGACAAAAGACAAGGAACAAAAAACCTTAGATTTTAGATTATTGTAAAGCCGCTTGCCCCACCCGCCCGTGCGCGCCGCTTTAATCTACTAACTCCCTATAGAAATATTATTCTATATAGATTTATTTTGCAATAGGTGATAATATTTTATTATGAACATTTCAACCAAGTTTGGTAAAAAAGTCAAAGAAATAAGATTAAAAAAGTTTCTTTCGCAAGGAAAACTAGCAAAAATTTTGAAATTACACCCTACCTACATCAGTGGTATAGAAAGAGGTGTCCGCAATCTGTCTTTAAAAAATATTGAGAAACTTGCGAAAGCTTTAAATGTAAAAATTAAAGATTTTTTCAATGAGTCCTGAACAAGAAAAAATTTTACTTGAATATTCAAAGCTCAAACCCGAAGACTGGCTAAAGAACCCCATAGATTGGCTACCTATACAGTTTCAAATGTGGGGTGCTTTTTTTACAGATATGTCCGTTGGATACGGTAAATATTTTAAAAGTTTTGCTGCTAATTTAAAAAGGTATTTAAAAGATGAATCACTATACATTGTATGCGGAAATAAAGATGATTTGATTTTGATGTTTTTGCACTTATGCAAAAATGCACTACTCCCTATTTCAGAAGAAGGGGTTACAATTTTTATTGTAAAAGGGAACAAGACTTTTGAACAAGTCGCTGATATAGATTTACTTCTGAATCGCTTTGAAGGAACTAGAGAAAGCGAGGTTCATTTTAAAATATTTTGCCCTATTTCTAAAAAATTTGTAGAGCATCTTTTAAAATACGAATTGTTTTTTGACGATAATCCAGAAATCACATCATTCTTTAAAATTTTTCAAAAGAGATTACCACCAAAAATATTCTCCGAACTGGACGAGGAACAAAATGCCGCTTTTTTGGCAGGAATGATAGATGGTGATGGCTCCGCTGCCGTCCTGGTTGTCTGTTCGCAATGCAAAAAAAGAAACACCGTAAGGTCTGAAAAATTTAATTGCGATAAGTGCGGATTTGATTTAAAAGAAGAGGCTAGAAGTATGGATTATAATATTATGCTTGATTCGGGGCATGACGCAAGGCTTGATGAAGAATTGCGTTATCTTGTCAATTTAGGTTTAAAGGGACATCTTTATGTTTTGTATGTTCAAAAAGAAGCACCGAATAATTTGACTCAAGAAAAATTTAATTCCAACAAAGAACGAATGGAACGTAGAATTATAGGTTATGAAAAACTTACTGCTTTATTAAAAGTCCCAATATTTATACAAAGGCACATATTAAAAAGTAATTTGCCATCTTATAACTACGCTCCTGATGTATACGGGAGCATAAAATTTTTGTTCACTCCCCATTTTAGGAAACAAGCGGAGAAGGTGAAATGGTACGGTGTTAAAGATATTTACAGTATAAATCTACCAATCATCAAGCGCTCTTTACCTTATATTTTTATCAACAAAAAACGAGCAGTTTTTCAACAAGTGATGAAGAATAGAGGATATTAAGCCGTTTTGAAATTTGGTATTTTTTTGATATGATTACAAAGTAATAATTAAATTTTTCAAATTTATGATACAAGCCAATGTTCACGGATTGAGGTTAAACCCTCGTGCAAAAATTGAAGATTTGTTAAAAGTTGCTCGGAGAACTGGAAAAGTACAAATTCCAGTTATAACGCCGAATGACTATCCAACTTATGCCTGGTTGGAATATACAAAAGCAGGTAAAAACAAAGTTAAGATTGTAATAGATACCTACCCTTCCGGTTGTGATACAAACGAAAATGGTTGTAAACAATTTTTTACGATGTTTTCTCATCCGCAATTCAGTGAGGGGGTTTATGAAAAAAGTTGCGGGCCAAGAGTAATGGCAATTATTTGTGTTAAAGAAGAAGAGTCTGAGGCTCTTTGGTTCCATTTTATGCTAACAGTTTTGGAAAATCAAAAAAATATCCATGACACGCTTGATGAGTTTGATGATAGCGAAAAGGCAATCATAGCGGAAAGAAGAGAAAAAGTAATTATTCCTGTTTAATTTTAGATGCGGCCGCTCCCAGAAAAGTTTTCCCGCCGCAAAGCGGCGGAGTTTTGTGCCCAAAAAGTCTTGGGGGGGGGGATTTTAAAACATTCCGTCCGTCGTGGCGCGGCGGGGATATCATCCCGCCGGAGGCGGGCAGGCAAGAGGCGGCGGCTTCGCCGCCGCCTCGCAGAGCATCCACCGTCGCTAAAGCTATGGCGGACACTGTCAAAATTCTGTTTCAGAATTTTCTTTAAAAAAAGTTCGGAGTTTGTCCCATTTCCCAAGCCAGGTGAAAAAAATTACTGTAGGAATATTCACTGATCTTAAAAAAAATGCTAGAATAACTTTATGGAAAATAATTCAGGAAACGGCTCGGCAAACGGCCAGCAAAACCCTAGAGAGATAACCAAAGCTAAACCCCGGATTAAGCCGCTGGTAGAAGGTATTAACGCGCCAAGAAGAAAGGCCAATGGCCCGGTTTTTGCCCCGCCTGTGTTAACAGAACAGGAAAATAAGCTGATTGCCGAAACGCCCGAAGCTTCGGAGGTTGCGTCGGATTCGTCGGCAGTTGTAAATGGGAAGAAAGAGCCTAAACTTTTGCCCAATTCGGTTATTAACAGAATCAACAAGCCTTCGGGGCGGGGCAGCGGTCTAAGAGCTATTTTAGTCGTTGTAATTTTGGCCCTGGCCGCATATGGGATTTATTCGCGATATTTTTATAAGTCTTCTGTGACAATAAATATCAATTCCGAAAATCCTGCGGACCAGGGGCAATTTGCAGGCCTGTCCAATTCTACCCGGCATTTAGGGGCAATTAACCCAAATCCTGAACCGACGGCTGCTCTGCAAGCCAGCTCAACGCCTGCTGTGGCCACCACCACTCCCGCGGTTTTACAAAAGAAATTAAAAATCACTTCCACGCCCACGGGCTATTTAAACTTCCGGGAAGGACCATCGCTGTCCAATAAAATTCTTACCCGCGTTCACCCCGAGGAAGTTTACACTTACACACAGCAAAAATCCGGCTGGTACAAAATAGTTTTGGCTGATGGCCGCAGCGGTTGGGTATATGGGCAGTATGTTAGTCTGGTTAGATAACATGCTGACATTCTTGAGAAGCTTAGGGCCCTGGCAAAAATAACTTCCCGGCTTTGCTTCCATCTCCGCCGCCATCTTTGGCTTTTCTTCGGTCACAAAATGTTCAATGTAGCTTGGGCTACATCTCACATTTTGTTCGGTCAGAAAAGCCAAATCTGGGGCAAATCCGGAACCAAACCAAGGTAACTTATTTTTGCCAGGACCCTTAGAATGTCCAACCAAAGTTTCATCGCAGATAATTTACCGGACTCAACCAATCGTTTAAATCCGATTCTTTTTGAACATAACCCAAAATATTTATAGTTGAACCTTTGTGGATACCAAAATGCAAATGCTTTCTTTCGCCGCCGGTTTCCGTGGAGTAGCCTTTGCCCAAGCTTCCGATTTGCTGCCCTGCTTTGACATCATCAGCTACTTTGAAGCTAATGCTCTCTAGTTTGAGGTGGCCGTAAATTATAGTCACATTTTCACCATCGAGCTTGCAACTTTGCGTCGCGACGCCGCCATAACCGGTGGCAATCTTTTTTTCCAAAAGTTTTCCGTCGCACGCGGCAAAAATTGGCACATCACTATCTTTTTCTTTATCGAAAGTTTCAAAATCCACACCCGTATGGTAGCCGGCAAACTTTTCCGGCTTAACCGGCGAGTTTTGTTCGGTAATATAAATGCCAAAAGGCTTTTTGGTAATTCTG
>JAHFJK010000039.1 GCA_023245915.1 Candidatus Doudnabacteria bacterium
TAAGCAGTAAAAAGGTGGGAGAGATGTATGAAAGAATGGTTAATTCGGTGACGAGTGACGGGTTACGGGTTACAGGAAAAACAACTGAGTTTGAAATATTATTGGATTTGGATGAGAATCAAGTTGCTAAAATTAGCACGCCGGAAATTGCGAAAAGCATTATCCGCGTCAGAGAAGGCAAAGTCCACATAGAAGGCGGCTACGACGGGGTATTCGGCAAAATACATATTTACCCCGACACTAATTCTCGTCCCAATACGCAAAAAGCTTTATTTTAGACAGTGTCAATTAAAATTAATCGATTGTAATTTTTTTGTAAGAATTAGTGTCGGGGTCTACGACGAAGCAGAGCGGGATAAATTGTTCAAAAAATCCAAACAGGCAGCTTTATTTTAAGCGTGTTATAATATTTAAAGTTTAATCAATAAATTAAACAATGGACAAATTTACCCAGCACTATTGTTAAGTTGATGCTGGATTAAAAAAAGTAATTTATTTTTTAGAAAATTTATCAAATGAGCAAAATGAATAAAGACAATAGTGCTGGGTTCATTTTTTGGTTCGACGAGATTGGCAAAGACGATGTTAATTTAGTTGGGGGTAAGAACGCCAATTTGGGGGAGATGTATAAAAATTTAACTGGCGCGGAAAGCAAACAGTTTCCGGGAGAAAAAATTGCTGTGCCTTTTGGCTTTGCAGTTTCCGCGGCGTCATACAGGCATTTTATAAAAGAAAATAATCTGGACCAAAAAATTAAAGACGCTTTGGCGGGTTTGGATACGCATAACATAAAGCAGCTGGAAGACTGCGGCCAAAAAGTGCGGGAGCTAATTTTAAGCGCGCCTTTCCCGGCGGACTTGGAAAAAGAAATTTTAGCGGCTTTTAAAACTTTGGGCGAAAAACTTAAATTATCCTCGACTGACTTAGACGTGGCCGTTCGCTCATCTGCCACAGCAGAAGACCTGCCAGACGCCTCCTTTGCCGGCCAGCAGGAAAGTTATTTAAATGTCAGGGGTGAGCATGAATTAATGGAATCAATCAAAAAAGCCTTTGCCTCTCTTTTCACTAATCGCGCCATTTCATATCGCCAGGATAAAAATTATGACCACTTTAATGTTGCGCTATCTGTGGCCGTGCAAAAAATGGCCCGCTCTGACAGAGGAAGCAGTGGGGTCATATTTACATTAGACACAGAAAGCGGTTTTAAAGATTTAGTCTTAATTAATGCAGCCTGGGGACTGGGTGAATTTGTGGTCAAAGGTATGGTGACACCGGACGAATTTAAAATTTTTAAGCCAACTTTAAAAAAAGGTTTTAAATCTATTATTAGCAAACGCCTGGGCAGTAAAGAAAAAAAATTGGTTTATTCGCAAAGCGGAAAAGAATTGACTAAAGAAGTTGCGGTAGGTGCCGATGAACGCCATAAGTTTGCTCTAAGTGACGAGCAGATTTTAAAACTCGCCAAATGGGCGGTAATTATTGAAGAGCACTATGGGCGCCCAATGGATATTGAGTGGGCACTGGATGGCGAGCGCAATGAATTGTTTATAGTCCAGGCCCGGCCGGAAACAGTCCAGGCAGCAAAAAATGCCAATTTTTTGGAGGAGTTTGTTTTGCAGGAAAGCGGAAAAGTAATTTTGCAGGGCGCGGCAGTGGGCGCCAAAATCGGCCAAGGCAAAGCCCGTTATATTAAAGACGCCAGCCAACTTTCTGAATTCCAAAAAGGGGAAGTGTTGGTTAGCGAAATTACTGACCCTGACTGGGAGCCGATTATGAAGATTGCCAGCGCAATTGTAACCAATGCCGGGGGCAGGACATCCCATGCGGCAATTGTCAGCCGTGAACTTGGAATTCCAGCGGTAGTCGGTACAGGCCATGCTACGGAGCTTATTCCTACAGGCGTGGAAATTACGGTTTCTTGCGCAGAGGGCGAGGTGGGTAAAGTTTATGAGGGCTTGTTAAAATTTGAAGTCATAAAAACTGACCTGACAGATTTTAAGCCTCCGAAAACTGACATAAAAATGATAGCCGCGGACCCGGAACTGGCTTTTAAATATTCTTTTTTGCCGCACAGAGGCGTGGGGCTGGCGCGGGTGGAATTTGTAATCTCCAATTTTATAAAAATTCATCCCAACGCGCTGATTAACTATCAGTCGCTTAGCAATCAAGAAGTTTCCGCCTCCGCCAAGGCTACGGCGGATGACCCTCTATTTAATTATAAAAGGGAGGTCAAAGACCAAATTGATATGCTGACTTTGGGCTATCCTGACAAAGTACAATATTATTTGGACAAATTTACTTTCGGAGTGGCGCAGCTGGCCGCGGCATTTTATCCTTACGACGTCTTGCTTAGGTTTTCCGATTTTAAAAGCAATGAGTATGCAGGGCTAATTGGCGGCAAACTTTATGAACCGGTGGAAGAAAACCCGATGATGGGTTTTCGCGGCGCCAGCCGCTATTATGACCCCAGTTTTGAAAAAGCTTTTTCGCTGGAAGTCGAAGCGGTTAAAAGAGTGCGCGAGGAAATGGGGCTTTGGAATTTGTCTGTGATGGTGCCGTTTTGCAGAACGCCGGAAGAAGGTAAGCGGATTATTGCTATTTTGGATCAACACGGATTGAAACGGATAAACACGGAAGATCGCAAAAAGAAAAAGAATGGCGATTTGGTGGAAGGCGTGGAAATTTGGGTCATGGCGGAAATCCCTTCCAATGTTTTGCAGGTGGAAGAATTTGCCGAGATATTTGATGGTTTTTCCATTGGCAGTAATGACTTAACGCAGCTTACGCTGGGGCTTGACCGCGACAGCAAACTAATCGCGCACATTGGCAATGAACGCAACAAATCGGTCCAAAAATTAATTAGCATTCTAATTCCTGAAGCCCACTCCCGCGGCCTTAAAGTCGGCATTTGCGGCCAGGGGCCTTCTGATTTTCCCGACTTTGGTGAATTTTTGGTAAAGCTTGGAATAGATTCCATTTCCATAAATCCTGACACGGTACTTAAGGCAAGCATAAATATAAAAGCAGTGGAAGAAAAAATAGGCAAATAAATTTACAATGTTTGTTAAAAAATGTAGGATAAGTTTATAAATATTAAATCCTTAAATATGAATAAATTTAAACTTGGTTTATTGGGATTGTTTGTTTTAGGAGGTTTTATAATTACAAAAAATGCTTTGGCTGACATGGCACCTCCTGAACCTGAGTGTACACAAATCGACCAAAAAACCGGCCAGCCCGGTTGCGGTTATTTGAGTTTTTCCACATCGATTGACGCTGGAGTTTATGAAGACCGGTTTGTGTTTTTAGAAAAATTGGAAGGTTACGATGGCCCGTCTGTAAATTATTCCGTGGGAGTATCTGCATTCACCAGCGAACGAAGCAGAAACCCTTCCGAACATTTTGCGGTTGATAAAAATTATTTTCAAATTAACGGTGGGTTAAACCGGATTTTTCAAACCAAGACAATTCTAGCTTATCCGGACAATCCGCACGCAACTGAGACAGTTGAAAGCATGATCCCTAAAGACCCCGCGGATTTTGCGAGATATTCCTATAATTTTATTGTCTCAAAAGACGATAAAAATACATACGTTGATAGCAGCAACTTAATTGATGGCTTATATTCAAAATATTTTGGTGTTGCAGAAAAGTATGTAAGCACGCCAAACCTATCCTGCACTGCGGATACATGTTCTGAAGATGTAACTTACACTCCGCAGGCAATAATGGGCAATTATATTTTAGTCGCACCGACGAAAGAAGTTTTTAATCCTTTTAATGCAAACAAACCTGCTCCTTATACCAAGCCGGATGATCAAACTCCAACCACAACTTCCCAAAGCCAAACCCCCACTCCTAGCCGGACCCCTCAGAATATAGTTTTGCCTCCAAATCCAAGTCCAGGTCCCGCTGTCCCGGTGGCGGAGCACGTTTCCTTGTGGGGAAGACTTTGGAATGCCGTTAAGGGTTTCTTTCGTTGGTTAGGTTCTCTTTTCAAATGAGTTGGTATCTAAAAAGTTTTTTTAAGGCCTGGCTGCTTACAGTTGCAGTCGAAAGTTTTGTTCTTGTCGGATTACTTAGAAAATTTCCTAGCAAAGAGCCAGTAAGTTTCAAACTGTTAATTGCTTCAAGCATTTTTGCTAGTTCTTTGACTTTGCCTTATGTGTGGTTTGTGTTTCCTTATTTATTGGTTGGCCGGTTTGGAGTTGGCTTAATATTGGGCGAATTATTTGCCTGGCTTGCAGAGGCAATTTTTTATTATTTATTTTTAAAAATATCAATCAAAAAAGCGCTTATTTTTTCTTTTATAGCCAACTTATCGTCTTACGCCCTGGGATATTTGATTACTTTTATTTTGCATTGATATGAAAATATTATTAAAACAAAAAACCAAAGCAATTACTATTGTAATTTTACTAGGTTTTTTGTTGTTATTAGCCATAAAAATTGTCAAAAAGCCGGTCGTTGAGCAGGACTTTGTAAATGAGTGCAAAAAGTTTTACAAAAATGACCAGGTTAGTTGTTTTAAAAATAAAGTTTTAAGTAAGCTGGACCAGAGTCCTTCTTCTGCGGGAGACTTGCTTTACGCGATTTGGCGGGCGCCCCAAACAAATAATTTGATAGTGGATCTGCGCGCGTTTTCTCCGTTGGCGCACGAAGTCGGAATGGAGTTGGCGAATAAAAATATAGCTTTGGAAGGGGCTATTAATTATTGCGGCCATAGTTTTAAAGACGCATGCATTCACGGGGTAATAATGGAATACATAGATAAAAATTATTTTGGTAACACTCCCGCCTCTGATTTTATAGGACTTTGTAATTCTTTAAGTTTAAATGAGAGGCAATACAAAAATTGTGCTCATGCTATTGGGCATGAATTACGCGCCAAAGTTTTAGGATCCGACACGGCCATAGTCGTTCTTTGTGATTATTTTAAGAACCAATATCGCTTTGCTTGCGCCAGTGGAGTTTTTATGGAAGCTTCAACCGGCAACAGCGGCACAGGCTATCATTCTCACGCGGCCGTCGGCAAGACAAGTTTTGATTGCCTTAAAATCCTCCTGGATTACCGGCACATATGCTATTCCAGCGCTGGCTCTTACAGGCAATATGAAGCAAGCAGGGAACCCTGGCAGGAGACTTTTAAATTTTGTTCTCACGCACCCAAAATTTATCAAGCCGATTGTTTTGCCGGAGCAGACGAGCGTTTGCTTATGGCTAAGTCAGGAAGGCAAGCAGAGGCCGAAAAAGTTTGTATTAATTTGGGACAAGAGGAGAAAACAGGGTGTATGCTGGTTGCTAATATGAGTTTAGATAGTTTGCAATAGACAGTTTGTCTCAAAAGTAGGTAATTTACAAACAGTTGCTTCATTAAAAGATTTTTGCTATAATTGCTTGATGAGTGAAGAAATTAAAAAAATTAAAAAATTAACCGAACCGGTTTTTAGGCAATACAAAATTAAGCGCGCCGGTGTTTTTGGCAGTGTAGGCAGGGGCGAGTCCCGGCCAGACAGCGACGTTGACATTCTGGTTGATATGGACCGAAGCTACGATTTATTTGATTTTTTGCAATTCAAAAGAGATCTGGAAACCAATTTGAAAAAAAAAGTAGATATAGTCGAATATAGAGCTATAAAGCCGGCTATCCGGGAAAATATTTTAAATTCAGAAGTTGTGATTTATGAGCCGAGAGCGTAAATTGCCAAAAGTTTATTTGCAGGATATCTTGGACAGCGTTAAAATTCTTGAAAGTTACATAGGCGCAAAAACCTGGGAAGATTTTGCTTCCGATGTCGGCCTTCAGGACAAAATCATCCGCAGGCTGGAAATTATCGGGGAGGCCGCTAAATATGTACCCGAAGATCTACGCGAACAAACTCCGGAAATTCCCTGGATACTCATTACTGATATGCGCAATGTGCTTATTCATGAATATTTTGGAATAGATTTGTTTCGTATTTGGGAAGTTGCTGCTGGTCCTAAATTGAAAGAACTGAAAAGTGGAGTTGAAAAGTTATTGCTTGGCCAAAAATAAAATCGAAACAAAAAACCCCGACATAGCGTCGGGGTTTTTTGAAGGAAGCGGAGGGATTTTCATCCCGCTTCAATTTTTGTAAGCTTTTGGGGGAGTCTGGTCTGCTTTCCAAAAAATAAAGGGCAGGAAGATGATACCGACATTCAGTAACATGGCAATAATTGTGGAAATGGCTCCTAAAATTGAAGAGCGGACATTGAGCAAATTGGGGTGGCCAAGGGAACTGGCAAAGGTGCTGCTGTTTTGCGCCCAAGTATGAAACTCGTCAGCCGGAGTTTCCAAAAATATGTGCGCGCTAATTATTAGTAGAGCTAATAGTAGGCTTACACAAACCCGATAGATTTTATTTTTGCTGCGAAACAAAGAAAAAATAATCGGATAAACCAGGAGACTAAAAGTAAAAGCTGTGACCTCCGGACGAAATGGCCAACCGCTATGGTCGTATCTTAATATATGGTCCACATGATGCAGTATGCCTATGAACAACAGGCATATTAGGTAAATAAAAACTGTTCTACGCGAAATTGTCATTTTTTTTTGTCCCTTGTAAACTTTTGGCGGCTAATTTTATTTTTCAGTTAAAACCACCATTGGCACAACCGAAATATAGACATAGCTTACGAAGACCCATGCAACGAAGAATAGCAACCAAGGGGTGGGCAAAGCTCGGAAAGCATTGGCCGCAGCTCCGTAAGTCATTTCCAGAATTACGCCAAAAATAGAAAATATAATAACCGGTTTATTTATGCTTCTGACTTTAAAAAAAATAGATAGTGTAAGCAAAGCAATGATAAAAATAGTTAGTATTGGAATAGTTGGAGGGATCAGCCTGCAGCCAGTTGGTAAACAATTCATATTTTCTTCAAACAACATAAACGGCAGAGAGCTTATAACAGCAGCTAAAAATTTTGGTATTGGCCAGTTTCTGAACCAGGAAGCAATTTTTAATCGATAGCGGAGAATTAAATACAAAGTGATTAAAAGCAAGGGGACATCAATTATCAAGCCTAACTTCAGTTTTTTTTCAAAGGCGAGAATTAAGACAGAAGCAATTATTAAAATAGTAGCGATTAGTTTGTTCATAAACTCTATTTGGGCCCGGATTCCTCCAGCCTTTCAGCAAGTTTTTGTGTATAACCGATATAATATCTTAAAGAAATTTGAGATTGAAGTATGTATGCTATGAACATAATTTTTTGGCGGTGTTTTTTGGACGAAGTTCGAACATCCTGCTGATTCCAGCAGAACGGCGGGGCTGGCCTCTATTTTCTGCAAGGGAATGGCGGAATTCCCCCACACCCCCCTTCCGCCATTCCCTTGTTCGGACGGACGGAAATTTTTGCGGCTACATTGAGAAAATTAAGAAAGCAAAACTCCGCCATCCACGACAATTTGGGAGCCGGTCATGTAGCTTGAAAGGTCAGAGGCGAGAAAGAGAGCAACCTTGCCAATATCGTCTGGCTCGCCCATGCGCTTCATTGGTATTTTTTCCAAAAATTTTTTGAGTATTGCTTCCATGTCAGGACTTGTTGGTTTTCCAGCTCCTGTCCCAGGCGTAGCGATACCGCCCGGAGCGATAGCATTAACTTGGATATTGTGTGGTGCGAGTTCTAATGCGGTATTTTTAGTAAAACCCCAAAGTCCATGTTTTGAGGCATCATAAACCGCAAGTCCAACAGATGAAGGGTGCAGAGCATCAATCGAGGTGATATTTATAATTTTGCCACCCCTGCCTTGCTCAATCAAAACTTCCGCCATGGCTTTTGTAAAAAGAAAAACGCTTTTGAGATTAACCGCTAGAATTTTTTCAAAATCAGCCGAGGTCATCTGCATAACCGGAATGATCGGATAAATTCCGGCATTATTCACAAGAATATCTATACCGCCAAAAGTCTTTACGACAAAATCAGCAGTTGCTTGCACATCCGCATCAAGAGAAACATCCGTCTTTGCAAATACCGCTTTCCATCCTTTGTCACTTAATTCTTGAACAGCTTTGTTTCCGATTTCTTCGTTGATATCAGCAATAACTACATTCGCTCCGGCTTCCGCCAAACGATAGGCGATGCCATAGCCAATACCCATGGCTCCGCCGGTAACTATGGCGGTTTTATTCTTTAAATTAATGAGTTGCTGTAATGATGGTTGCATAAAATTTATTCCGTTGTCCTGCCTTCGAAATGCTCGCCCTCGTCGGCTTCGGCGTCCGCTTTGGTGATGTGAACAGTGCCATCTTTATGATTTGGGGGTGAGTAGAGCGTGTAGAGCTTTAGCTCCTTATCTCCCGAAGCGTTGATGATGTTGTGTTTCGTGCCAGCCGGAACAATCACCACAAAACCATCGCTTATATCGTGTTCAACATCATCGAGAATAGCTTTGCCTTGTCCGGCTTCACAACGGATAAATTGATCAAGCTGGTGAACTTCCTCGCCGATGTCCTCGCTTGGCTTCAAACTCATCACGACAAGTTGACTGTTTTTAGCGGTATATAAAACTTTCCGAAAATTTTCATTCTCCAGTGAAAGTCTTTCGATATTTTTTATATAACCTTCCATAATTATTCATACCAATTCTGGTACCACTCACGCATTTGGTTTATTTCTTTTGTCTGTGCCGAGATAATGTTTTCCGCAAGTTGTTTCATCTCTGGTCGGTTAGTTGAGTTTAAAAGCATTTGCGCCATCATAACTGCCATTTGATGATGTGGAATCATTTGCTCGATAAATTCCTTATCAAATGGCTTCGCGTTTCCAAGAGTTTTAACATCAGTTTCATTGCCCATCATACCTCCAGACATCATCATTCCCATTCCGTGTCCTGCCACAGCACCTACGCTGGGTACTTCGTTTCCAAACCAAGTTTTATACCATTGCTTCATCCGCCCAATTTCCTCCGATTGTGCCTTAATGATGTCATTGGAAAGTGTTTTGATTTCTTGATGTTCGGCGTGGGTTAAGGCGAGCTTGGCCATTGTGATGGCATCCTCGTGATGAGGAATCATCTGTTCGATGAAGTGAGAATCAATCTGACCCATTATTTGATTATTGCCCATCATTGAATCGCGATACATCATCCGTCCGCCCCACGGCATCATAGGCGTAAATATCGGCGCAATCAAAACTCCTAAAATTAGACCAACAACACCAGCAATGATTGTTTCTTTTGTCATAACTATTGTTTGATTTTATTGAATAAAAACGCGAAAAGGCATACAGCCAAGAGCGTAATTATATTCCATATAATCAAACCGGAAATGAATGTCCCAAGAGTAAGGATATTTTGCCCCATATCAATACCCATGTGCAAACCATATCTCATGAATCCGGGCCGGATACCGGGAAACAGCGCCACTCCAGCGTAACAGATGATATAAACGATACTAATCCAAACTGAAGCAACTTTGAGTAAATGTTTTGTGTTCATAATGGTATTTTAACTAATTTTTATGTTGATTATATCCTTAGCGACGTCGACTCGTGTCGTCATCTTGGTCGCCATGACTGCCATGGTTCCCGTGCATAAATAAATGCATCACAAAACATCCAAGCAAGAAGACAAATGGAAAATATGCAACAAGATGCACTCCGTGGTCAACGACAAGATATATTGCCGCAATCACGAGAAGACCTATGAGTACCCATTGCATATTTAATTTATAGGTATTTTTTATTTAAACCATTCTTTAATACTTTTAGGCCACCCGACCATGAGGAGTAGGGCAAGCGGAGCTCCCCAGTTAGCCCAGCGCTCCACAAAATCCCAGACCGGCATTCCTACGATGGGACGGAGAAGCGCGGTCCAAAATCCCCAGAACACCATCCATAGGAGAGCAATGCGCACCGGTTTAATCAAAATAAGAATTGCGAGCGCAACGTCCATAATCCCGATAAGAAACAGCAACTGCGTTGCCGTGCTTGGATCAGAGACACCGAATTGTGCAAACCACCCAATCCAGTCTTTTTTGCCCTGTAAAGCGAATATGCCATGACCGATGAACTCTCCAGCAACGGAGATGCGTAAGACCCATTCAATAAGTTTTGTATTCATACTTTGATTATAGCTAATTTTTATTAAGTTGAACAGCACACCTCGACCACGGAACACCTAATTTATAAAGATTTTTTTCTTAACATCATGGCATTTACAGCGACAATCACAGTGGAAAGCGACATAAACAAAGCGGCAAGCGCAGGTTGAAGAAAAATTCCCTTGAAAGCAAGTACGCCTGCCGCAAGAGGAATAGCAATGATGTTGTATCCTGTCGCCCAAAAAAGATTTTGGATCA
>JAHFJK010000088.1 GCA_023245915.1 Candidatus Doudnabacteria bacterium
AGGCCATTTATTCGGCTGTTAGAGGCGGCCGCAACAAAAATTTTGAGTTTTATAAATTTAGGACAATGTTCAGTCATTTGAGCGTAGGTGAAGAATATGGAGGCCAGCAAGCTGAAAAGATTCGCAAACAACTTTGGGAAAAAAACAATCGGGGAGGTTTGGAAGGCCCTTTTTTAAAAGTTAAAAATGACCCAAGGGTGACGCGAGCCGGCCGCTTTTTACGCAGAAGTAAGCTGGATGAAATTCCGCAATTTTGGAATGTGCTTAAGGGGGACATGAGCATGGTTGGTCCCAGAGCCCATGTTTTAGACGAAGTAGAAAAATATAAAAAACGATACTCGCGGATGTTTAGCATAAAGCCCGGAATATTTGGGCTCTCGCAAATTGCGCAAGTCAGCTGGCCAGATTTGCCGTTTGAGGAAGAAATTCGCTTGAACACTTTTTACATTGAAAACTGGTCGCTGTGGCTGGACATTAAGATTTTGGCAAAAAGTTTTTGGTTGTTGTTGTTTGCGGAAAAACCGCATGAAGACTATTAATGCCGCTGAATAGACGCCGATAGTTACGCTGAAAAAACGCGGAAGCGTTCAGCGACACATCAGCCTGCTAATCAGCGATGGGATAACCGGAATGAGGATAGCTCTAGCGCATGACAGTTTTACCCAAATGGGTGGGGCGGAAAGAGTAATAGAGGCGTTGCACGAAATGTTTCCTGACGCGCCAGTTTTTACTTTGGTTTTAGATCCCAAATTTAAGGACAAATACGCGGGATGGGATATTAAAACTTCACCACTACAAACAATCTATCTTGCTTTAGGCAAACTACAATATTTTTTACCTTTAATTCCTTGGGCGGTTGATCAGCTAGATTTAGCCGGTTACGATGTTGTGGTTTCATCCAGTTCAAGTTTTATAAAGAATATTAGATTAGCAAAAAACTGCATTCACATTAATTATTGTCACACGCCCACCAGATTTTTATGGAGCGAACCTGATTATGTAAAACAAGAAGTGTCGCTGATAATAAGACCAATAATTCGATGGCTATTGGCAAGAATGAAAAAATGGGATTACTTAGGAGCTCAAAGAGTTAGCCACTTTATTGCAAATTCTCAAGAAGTTCAAAAACGCATACAAACCTACTATCACCGTACTAGTACGGTGATACACCCATGTGTGGATACAGAATTTTGGAAACCTGCCTACTCTGTCATTCCGGAAGCCTTGAGTGCATCCGAAAGGCTATCCGGAATCCAGTCTTTGCCTGGTTCTGGATCCCGGCTCTCCACCTTCGCTGAAGCTTCGGCGGACAGGTCGGCTGCACTCGGCCGGGATGACATCTTGCACAAAAAAGATTATTTTTTACTCGCCGGACGACTGCAGCCGCATAAAAAAAATCAGCTTATCGTTGAAATCTTTAACCAACTGGGCTTGCCCTTGCACGTCGCTGGCACAGGAAGAGAAGCAAAATATTTGCGATCCATTGCTAAATCAAACATTTCTTTTTTGGGGAGGATATCGGACGAACAGTTGAGAGACGAATATAGCGGGGCTTTGGGTTTTATTTATCCGCAGACAGAGGATTTTGGTTTAATGCCATTGGAAGCTGCAGCTTGCGGGACTGCGACAATTGCCTATGCCCAAGGCGGCGCATTAGAAACTATCGTTCCTGGGGTAACAGGAGAGTTGTTTGAAACCTATGACAAGGAAAAAATTAAAGAAATGATTTTAAATTGGAAGCCAGAGAAATATCAGAAAAGCAGCCTGATTTATCAAGCGCAAAACTTTGCTAAAGAAAAATTTAAAGAAAATATTAGGAATTTTATCCAGACCCATGAAAATCGCAATTGATCTTAGAAGCTTATCTGGCAGCAGAATTTCCGGGGTGGAAAATTATTGTTTGAATTTGCTGGAAAATTTGCCGCCAAAAGATTTGCAAAACCAGTATATATTTTTTTACAACAGCCTGCGCAAAAGAAAACTGGCAGATTTTCATTATGTAAATTCTCAAATTAAAGATTCCGGCGTTCCCAGTAAATTTTTAAACCTGATTTTAAAATTGAATTTGATGAAACTGGAAAGCATTATCGGGCAAGTCGATTGGGTGTTTATGCCTAATTTAAACCAATTTTCCATTAATCCTAAGACCAAATTAGCCATTACGGTTCACGATTTGTCACCTTTATTAACGTCGGAATTTTACGATTTTAAGCGCCGGTTGTGGCATAAATTTTTAAATTATAAAAAAGCCTTCCACAGGGCAAACGTACTTTTTGCCGTATCCAAGCATACTAAGCATGCCCTAATTAAAGTTTTTCAATTACCGGAACAAAAAATCCAGGTCATTTATCCCGGTGTTGATACCAAAAGTTTCCATCCAAATATTTCCCAAGCTCAGCAAAGAGAAATTAGAAATATTTACGGTTTGCCAGGCGAATTTTTTTTATTTTTGAATACCATTGAACCCAGAAAAAATTTGGCAAATTTAATTAAGGCTTTTGAAGCGCTGTCTGGCAAAGCCTGGCTGGTGGTTGCAGGCAGGCAAGGTTGGAAATATAAAAAAGTTTTTCAATTAATTGCCAAAAGCAAAAAGCGGGAAAAAATTAAATATATTGGCTATATTCCGGAAGTTCACAAACCAGGATTAATTAAGCTGGCTAAGGCACTGGTCTACCCTTCTTTTTACGAGGGCTTTGGTTTCCAGCCTCTGGAAGCCATGGCAGTTGGAACCCCAGTAGTTGCTAGTCAGTTAACGGCTATCCCGGAAGTAGTGGCCGACGCCGGTCTGCTTATTAATCCTTACGATGTGAACAGCTTAACCCGGGCTTTACAAGAGATATCAGTTAATACTGCATTGAGAGTAATGTTGGTAAATAAAGGCTTTGAAAGAGTGGAAAAATTTAACTGGCAGGAAACTGCCAGGCAAATTATGCAAAGTTTTTATAAGCTATAAAATTCAAAAAAATGAACATTGGGCTAGATTTAAGACTATTTGGCATACATCACGGCGGGATTGGCAGATACTGCCAGCAGCTTTTTCCCAAAATTTTGGCGTTGGATAAAACCAATCGTTATTTTATTTTTGCAGACGAAAAAGCTGATATTGGCATTAAAATTGATTCTGCTACTGTAATAAGAACAAAAATTCGACACTATTCCTTAGGCGAGCAGTTGGGATTTTTAAGACTGCTGAACAAATACAATTTAGATTTAGTTCATTTTCCAAATTTTAATGTGCCAATTTTTTACAAAAGACCTTTTATAGTGAGCATCCACGATGTTGTGCATCATAAAATTGGGGGAGCAAAAAAAAGTCATTTGCTTCATTTTTTGGCTTATAAAAAGGTAATTCAAACAGCGGCAAAAAATGCGAAAAGCATTATTACAGTATCAGAGGCTTCAAAAAAAGATATTGCGTCAACTTTGCAAATTCCCAGAAATAAAATTGAAGTAATTTATGAAGGTGCTTCACTTAGTAAAACACTTGTTGAGGATAATCTGGTGGCGCGAATAAAAAAAAGCTATTTGTTAAAGTCGCCATATTTTTTGTTTGTTGGGGTGCTGGAAAGAAAAAAGAATATAGTTAATTTAACCAGGGGTTTTGAT
>JAHFJK010000089.1 GCA_023245915.1 Candidatus Doudnabacteria bacterium
CAATTCTGAATAATGCAGTCCGACCGGTGCCGGAAGTAAAAGTATGGTTTCCCGTACTCTGTATTGTGATATCTGTGCCTGCAGTGCCAGCTGTAATGCTCCCAGTTAAAATTAATCCCAAACCTGATGCAGCTGTAACAGAATTCGTTGTAAGAGCAAGACCGTTAACTGAAAAGGTTGTTGCATCCGTCTTAATCGTCCCAACAGCGCTCCTGTACAAATTTGCTGTAGTATCCCCGCCAAAGTTAAGTCCGCCGGCGGCATCAGTTCTGGCACTGCCGATGGTGAGTAAAGCATTGGGGGTGATGGTAGCTATGCCCACATTACCCGCGTTGGTAATATGAAAAACTGTGGCTGAAGCAGAAACATTGGTAGAAGAAGCCACATCAAACAAATCCACTCCAGGCAAAGTGGATGTGCCTTGAATGCTTAAGGTGGCTATGGGAGTGGAAGTGCCAATGCCTATACTGCCATTGGCTTTAACTATGGCAAGGGTAACGCCCGTGGAAGAAGTAATTCTAAAGGGATCTAAAGTGGTTGTGCCCTGGATGTTAAAGCTGACGCTTGACGATGAGGCATTAACGCCGGCCACTGTGCCGTTGTCAATAATAATAGAATTAGCCGTGCTGGAAGCTCCGGTAGCTCTAATTAAATAACCATTGCTTAAAGCACCCGACAGCTTGTTGTTAAAAGTCAGCCAATCAGCCGAAGCCAGCTGGCCGGTGGTAATATAGCTGGCTGTGGGCAGATTGAGGACTAAAGCGTTGGTGGAGGTAGTAATGTTAAAAATGTTGCCGGCCGTGCCGGTGGAGACGTTGCTGATAATGTTGTTAATAGGTATGTTGGTGTTGGAAGCAAGATTTTTGGCAGCATCGGTAACCACCAGTGAAGAGGCTGTGAGGGTCGCGATGTTAATGTTGTTTAAGTTGGTAACCTGAAGGGCGAGGATGCCGGTTGAGCTTGCGACCCGGAATAAATCCAAAGCCGGTTGGGTAGACGTGCCCTGCACAACTAAAGTCGCCACATTGGTGGTGGTGCCCAGCATAGCTGAACCATTGACTCCAATTCTAAACAGGGAAATGCCAGTGGAAGAATTAACCTGGAAGGGATTAAGTGTGCTGCTGCCTTGCGCCAGCAGGGAGACAGACGAGGTTGTTGCATTAACTCCGGCCACTGTGCCGTTATCAATTAAAATGCCGGTGGTTAGGGCAGTGGAAGAAGCCCAAATCGCCGCGTAGCCTTTAATGCCTCCGGTTAAGCTCCCGCCGCTGCCGCTGCCAACGGTTGTCCAACTGCTGCCATCATAAACATTGTATTGGTTGCTGCTGGTGTTAAAAATTAACAAACCCGCGGCAGGAGAGCTTATAGCGTCTCTTTGCGCTGTGGTCATGCGCGGGGCAAGTAAACCCTGGCTGGTTGAATCCAGCTGTAAAATCGCGCTGGAAGTCGCGCTGTTGGTGCCAATAGAAAGCTGGGGGTGGGTGCTGCTGGCATTGTAGAAAAAATTGGCATTGTCCTGGGCCAAACCGCTGGCTCCCTCAAAGACCACACTGCCGGCTGTGAAGCCCGGGTTAAAGCTGGTAACGGTTAGGCTTGCGATTGTTGTGCTGCCGTTAAATGTCGCTCTGTTGTTAAAGACAGCCGAGCCGTTAAAAGTACTAGCTCCGCTGACAGTCAGGTCGCCGGAATTTAAACGGCTGATTGTGGCTGAATCGGCGGAAAGCTGGGTAATCCCCAAACCCGTGCCGCCGGTAAAACCGCTTATGGGATTGGGCTGGTAAACCGTAATGGGAGAGTTGTAGCTGACACCGCCGGATGTTCCCGCCGTTCCCTGCAACCCCGATGATCCCGACGGACCCGTCAATCCCATTTCACCCTTTTCTCCCCTTTGGCCTTTAAACTTTCCTTCGGCCAGATACTGGTTGAGCCTTTCGTCAATAAGCGAATAAACTTGAGACTGATTCAGTCCTAAAAGCTGGTTGACAATTTTTGTGTCGCCTTGCCCATTAACAACAATTGGCGGAGAAGGCTTATAGTTATTGTTATAGTTATTGTCATTGCTATTATTCGTACTCTCGCTTTGCTTTTGATAAACAATTTTTATTTCCTCGCCTGCTAAATTTTTATCGGCATTAAAATTCGACCACACTACCGAACCGACCAGTCCGACAATTGCAATGGCGCTGGCTGCTGCAATGGCCGGAAAGCTGGAAGCTGGTTTAAGAAAACTTTGGTATAATTTTTTAACATCGACTAAGGCAGCTTGAGGCTTAACCAGTTGCTCTCCCAAAACCGATTCATCCGCGCGCGCTGCGCGTAACCCATCCGCGTGTATATCCGCGGCTTGCAAATTAGAAGCAAACTTGTCGTGCAATGGCTCTCGAACCACTGCCGGCAAAACCACCGGTACAGCCTGCTGCATGTCTTGTATTTGCGTTTGCTGCTCTTGTGAAATTTCTTTTTCTTTAAGCAGCCTCTGGTTATGCCCGGCAATTTTGTTTTCAATGTCCGCGACGTTGGAATCCAAACTTTTTACTCTCTGCTCCAAACCTTCAATGACTTCTTTTTTCAAATGCAAAAGTTCGGTCCGAGGCACAGCCCCCATGCTATTTGCTTCATCTGTTGTCCTATCCGTCTTATCTGTCGTATCCGTCCTATCCGTCTTATCATTCCCGTTTGCCAAATGCACCTTTATCTTATTCCCCGCCTCATCCACCACTTCATTTATGCCATTTTTGTAATTTTGGCTAAATTCTTCTAAATCGGCTTTGGTAGTTACCCAGTTCCGCCCAATTTTCATACCCTTGAGTTTGCCGTTTCTGCACAAAAAACCCAGGTAATCCTGATGGTACCCAGTCTGCTTGCTGGCTTCGGCTAGTGATATGTAATTGTGGTCTGGATTTTCGCTCACTTTTTTAAAATTTTGTCTTGCTTGTATAGTATCCGAGGTTTAATTTTGCTTTGCGTTTTTTTGTTTTATTTTTGTGTCTTTTTGGCAATATCGGATAAACGACATCTAATATAATTTTAATAATTTTATTCCCTCGCAGTCAATGGTTTTTAAGCGACTTTTTAGGGATTTTTGCCTGATTTTTTTCGGGGGCTAAGTTTGCAAAAGTTTCATTTTTTAAAACATATAACTTCATCAAAAGCAAAAAAAAATTTAGCTTTTTTAACCTCTCTTTCTGCGGTTAATAAGATAATTTTTGGGATTATAAACACAGCGCTAAAATTTTTATTCCCTGGCCCGGAAAATAAATGTTTGTTTCACAAAATATGTTTTTTCAGTAATGCCGATTAAATTATTATAAAGAGCTTTGATTGCCCGAACTCGACGAATGAAACAAACAAAATTTTATTTAAAAAATTTTCAAAAACATTGTCAGACTAAGATGAGCTGACCGAGGCAGCCAAGGCCAGTTGGTTTAAGAAGCTGAAAAAGCGCTAAGCACGCAATGACAAGGTTTCGGCATCTTACATCTTCAGTTGGTTTGATCTGGTTTGGATTAGATGAAACGATGATTAGCAAAACTTTTAAATAGT
>JAHFJK010000090.1 GCA_023245915.1 Candidatus Doudnabacteria bacterium
TTAAGATAACAGTGGTTGAAGTTAAGACTTTGTCAGAGGCAATTGGGAAGTTATAGATAAATTTAAGAATTTTTTTAAATTTTTTCCGTAATTTCTACATATGTGTAAAAAACGGATTTTTTTATTCAAAGTGTACAATCCTTTCTTTTATTTTTTCTTCAAGAAGCGGGTAGGCGCTTAGAGTTATATCAGCTTGTAACAATTTTAACGCTTCCGCCCGGGCCGGCTGGATGAGCGATGTGTAGTGCAGGTCAAAATATTTAAAGTTCCAGCCCGACTGCTCCTGGCCGTAAATTTCACCAAAACCCCGCTGTTCTAAATCCAGCTCCGCCAGCTCAAAGCCGTCTTGCACCTTTGTAAAATCTGTAAGTCTGTTTCTGGTTTCGGGATTTACATTATCAGAGAATAAAAAACAAAAACTTTGGTGCCGCGCGCGGCCCACCCGTCCGCGGAATTGGTGCAGTTGTGCTAGTCCAAACCTTTCCGCTCCCTCGATAACCATCACGCTTGCGTTAGGTACATCAACGCCGACCTCTACCACTGAAGTGGAAACCAAAAGCTGCAGCCGGTTTTCCAAAAATTCTTTCATAGTTTTTTCTTTTTCCGCCGCTTTCAATCTTCCATGCAGCAGGCCGATTTTTGATTCGGAAAAAATTTTCAAGAGATTTTCAGTCTCTTTTTTTGCCGATTTTACTCCCAGTTTGTCGGATTCGTCAATCAAGGGCGTAATAACAAAAGCCTGCCTGCCGTTTAAGATTTGTTTTTTTATAAATTCGTAGGCCTTAGGGCGATTTTCATCTGCCACCAGTTTGGTTATAATAGGCTTTCTTTCTGCAGGTTTGTGTTTAATTTGAGAAATGTTCAATTCTCCGTAAAAAGCCAGTTGGAGGGTGCGGGGGATTGGAGTCGCCGACAAAGATAATAAGTGCGGGACTTTATGACCAAATTGAAATAACCAAGCTCTCTGTTCAACTCCAAACCGATGTTGTTCATCTATGATTACCAGCGCCAAGTTTTTGAATTTGATCGTTTTTTGGATCAAGGCGTGGGTGCCAATGAATAATCCCGGAGTGCCATCATTAATCAGTTTTCGCAACTTGGCTTTAGCCTCATTTTTGCTTCCGATTTGAGAGTAATTATTGGTTAAAAGTGCGAGCGAATAAAATTGACGGCCGTCAATTTTATTCGCAAGGAATTTTTTTACGGTTTCAAAATGCTGCCTGGCTAAAATTTCAGTTGGCGATAAAAAAGCGACTTGAAAACCATGGTTTACCGTTTGCAGGGCCGCAATGAGAGCGACCAAAGTTTTTCCGCTGCCCACATCGCCTTCCAAAAGCCTGTTCATCGGCGCAGATTTTTCCAAATCCTGCAAAATTTCCCAGGAAGCTTTTTTTTGTTCGACGGTCAATTTGAAAGGCAGGCTGTCAACAAAGTTTTTTATGAGCGGTTGGTCAAACTTGATAGAAAAAGATTTTTTTTGAGCCAATTCTAATTTATGTTTTTGCGCGAGAAGTTGGTTAATGAAGATTTCTTCAAACGCAAGGCGCTTTTTGGCTTGTGCAAGATCTTCGTCGTTTTTTGGGAAGTGGGATGTCGTAATTGTCTCCCCAATGCTAATTAGTAGCTGATTTTTTAAAATCTGGTCTGGCACAATATCGACTACTGTCTTTGCCAAAGGCAAAATTTGGACAATAAAATTCCTAAAAGTTTTTGGGTAGATGTTTTTCTTAAGATGATACAGCGGAACCAATCTGGAGGTATGAACCGGAAATTCAGATACTTTTTCAAATATCGGGTTTGTCATCTGAAGGCCAAAGTTATAATACTCCGGCACTCCGGCCAAAAAAATTTCATCGCCGGCTTTTAAATTTTTTGCCAAATATGGCTGGTTAAACCAGACTACTTTAATCGACCCGGTGTTGTCGGAAACCACAGCTTCGGCCAAACTCATCCGGCCGCGGAAAGAAAAGCGGCTGGTAATGCTCTTTATAGTGGCTGAAATGCTTACATTTTCTCCGGGTTTAAGATCTTTAATTTTGCCAGTTTTGGTAAAATCAAGGTATCTATAAGGAAAATGCAACAGTAAATCCTGGACTGTTAAAATCCCAAGGTTTTTTAAAGCCGCAATCTGGGTTTTGTGGATTCTGGGCAATTCCTCAATTTTTGAATTCAGATTCATGGCAAATTAAAAAATTTACAATCAAAAAATAATTCAATCTGAAAGTTTGTACAAATGTACAAACTTTCAGATTTAGTTTTATAAAATATTATTAGTTTTATAAAATTTTTTTACCTTTAATTCGTCTTCCTTGTCCAGGCGGTTGATTTCCATTAGGGTAACAAAATGTTGAACATGGAAGCGGCTTATTATAAATTCAAGCTGTTTACGCGGATCGTGGGGATAAACCCAAAGCGTCCGTTGGAGTGGGTAAAAGTTCATTTCTTTTAATTTTCTTCTAAGCAAGTCAGCTCCCCAGCGATGATCGCGGGTAGGGATATCCGCTGCCACCAACCACCATTTTTTGTCCCACTTTTTAGCTTTAGGCACATATAAAGCTTGAAAGTCAAGAAGTTCAGCCTTTTTTCGGCCTAGTTCGGTAAGTTTTACTAAGAAGTCCTTCTTATTAGCTTTGAGTCGAATAAGGCCGCTCCTTTTTAGATAATAGAAAGTTTCGGCAGTTTTTTTATCAAGGTTACGAAGACGATTGCTTCTTCCGCGCCCGCGTTTTAGGGTAAAGTGGCCAACTGCGCTAATCACATTGGGGGCTATTGCCGATAATGTCATTATACCCGCTCCAGCTAAAATGGCCAAAGCTATAGATGAAGCGCTTTTTAGATGGCTAGCCGCTTCTTCGGAAAGCAGAGGCCTAAAGCGCCAAGGAATGTTTTGGTATACAATATTTTTTATCTTGGGTTCCTTCATTCTTTTATAATAATATAATCTGAAAATAAGTACAATTGTACAAACTTTCAGATAAAAATATGTTAGAATGATACAACAAGTCAGACAAAATCAAAAGCCGCAGATTGCGGCTTTTGATTTTGGTGAGATTTTCAATTGAAGAATTAAGCTCAATCATAGGTTATCGATGGTGCTCCCGGGAGGAGTTGAATCTCCGGCCTTTCCCTTCGGCCTCAGGCCCGTTGGGCCTTACGGCCCAGAGGGAGGAGAACGCTTCTAGTTAATTCATTTTTATGGTGCTTCCAGCAGGAGTCGAACCTGCATCACAGCCTTCGGAGGGCTATACTCTATCCATTGAGCTATGGAAGCGAAGGCTGATAAGTTTTTGGATAAACTTTTTCTTTTCAGAAATTTTTTTCTTCAAATTGTATTCGCGCCAAGTAGCTTCTCTTCTTGTAGGGTATTCTTCAAATCCTATAAGTATCCAAGGAATTTTATTTTTTGTGGACTGAACAAAACCGGAATTATGCCTGACGACTCTCGCATTAGTATCATTTGTCTGGCCAATATAGAAAGTGTTATCTTTTTGGCTT
>JAHFJK010000040.1 GCA_023245915.1 Candidatus Doudnabacteria bacterium
AACTAAAACAACGCACCGCAAAAAAATCGCTTAGCGTTTAATACATTCATACACGACTGTATGAATGTATTTCTAAAACTCATGGTTAAATTAAAAATTGCAATATTAATCTCGAATGCCGGCACAGGAACCAACCTTCAAGCCATTATAGATGGAGTAAAATCGGGAAGAATCAAGGCTGAAATTTGCACGGTTATTTGTGACAAAGCCGACGCTCCAGGATTAGAACGGGCCAGACAAAATAAGTTGCACGTTGAAATTTGCCAAAAAAAAGAAGCTTTACTCCCGCTTTTGCAAAAATTAAATCCCAACTACATTTGCCTTGCGGGTTGGAAACAAATTATTTTGGACGAAGTCGTTAATGCTTTCCCAAACAAAATTTTAAATCTTCATCCGGGTCTCATTCCCGATTCTGCTGATGGCACAGTAAAAAATCCCGACGGTACAGACGCGTTGTGGAATAAAGCTATGCTGACTACCAAAGCCATCGCTAATTTCTTAGACCAAAAAGCCAGTTATGCCGGTTCTACAGTTCATTTTTTAACTTTAAATTTTGACTTCGGCCCTGTCTTAGGCAGGACTTTTGAAAAAATTGAAGCTGATGATACAATTGAATCTCTTTATTCAAGACTGAAGAAAAAAGAAAACCAACTTTACGTTCAAGTCTTAGAAAAATTGACCAGTCCCTAATGTCATTCCGAGCGAGGCCCTAAAGGGGCCGAGTCGAGGAATCTTTTAATAGACCACTTCATTCCCTTTGCTCGGGATGGCGACGTAATCAAGAATGTCAAAACTTTTACCAATCATTATTATTTTCCTCGGAGAAGTCTTTGCTATTTTAGCCGAGATTACTTCTGCCAAGTATTTTGCTCTAGATGGTAATAATTTTTTGAAAGGTTTTCTAAGAGCCTTTCCTGTGATTTTGGTAGGTGCAATTCTGTTGGTGTGTGGCTACATGCTAGGACTTAAAGCCTTTAAAAATATTTGGATTGTCAGTGCGGTTTCCATTACTTCGATTTTAATATCCGAGCCTATCATTAACTACACCATCACCCACCAAGTACCCACTCGTGGATCAATTATTGGTTTGGTTTTAGGTATCTTTGGCTTCCTGGCAGCATTATTTCTATGAAGAAAAAAATTCTTATTGTCGGTTCGGGCAGCAGGGAAAACGCTCTGGCCTGGAAACTTTCCCAGTCGCCAAGAGTTGGCAAAATTTTTATTGCGCCTGGAAATCCCGGCACAGCTCGCTTTAGCGAGAATCTTAACATTAACGCGACCGACATAAACGCTTTAATTGAATTTGCACAAAAAAATGCAGCTGATCTTACAGTTGTGGGGCCGGAAGACCCTTTAGCTTTGGGCATTGTTGATGCATTTTTAAAACAGGGTTTAAAAATCTGGGGACCGAGCAAAGCCGCAGCGCAAATTGAATCCAGCAAAACTTTTGCTAAAGAATTGATGAAAAAGAATAACATCCCCACCGCGGAATTTGAAACCTTTAGCAACTACAATGAAGCAATAAAATATGTTGAGACTAAAGGCGCGCCAATTGTAATCAAAGCTTCTGGCCTGGCCTTGGGCAAAGGAGTGACCATTTGTAAAACCTTGGATGAAGCAAAAGGCGCGCTTAAAGCCGCTATGGTAGACAAAGTTTTTGGCGATTCCGGCAGTGAAGTGGTCATAGAAGAATTCCTGGAAGGCATGGAATTTTCCGCCCACGCTTTTTGTGACGGAAAAACTTTTAAAATGCTTCCTTTTTCCCAGGATCATAAAAAGATTTTCGATGGTGACCAAGGACCCAACACAGGCGGAATCGGGACAATTGCTCCCCTGCCTTGGACAACGGATGAGCTGATAAATCAGGTTTCAGAAAAAATAGTCCAACCAACTCTGGAGGGTTTGAAAAATCTTAGCTCTCCTTTTACCGGACTGCTTTATCCAGGATTAATGGCCACGGGCTCCCCCTCTTTTCTAAAGAGGGGGACGGGGGGAGTTAAAGTCATTGAATTTAACTGCCGTTTTGGCGGGCCGGAATGCGAAAGCTATATGAGAATTTTAAAAACCGACCTGCTGGACATTTTAGAAGCCTGCGTGCAAGGCACTTTGGACAAAATGAAAATTGAATGGCACCCGCTTTTTGCCTGCTGTATAATTTTGTGCAGCAAAGGCTATCCGGACAAATATGACAAAGGTTTTCCAATTACCGGAATTGAAGCAGCAGAAAAAATGGAAGATGTGGTTGTATTTCATGCTGGAACAGCCTACTCCTCTTCTCCCCCCCTTTTTCAAAAGGGGGGGCAAGGGGGGGTTATTACCAACGACCTGTCCGCCAAAGCCTTGGCGACAGCGGGCGGACGGGTTTTAGGAGTTACTGCCACTGGCAATGATTTAAAATCAGCCCTCAATAAAGCCTATGCCGCCGTTAAGCTCATTCATTTTGAAGGTATGCATTACAGAGGAGATATAGGTCAGAAATCCCTGTTTCTACTAAATACGAAAGGAGCTAAATACTAAATTTCGTATTTCGTTATTTTAGTATTTAGAAGAAAATTTTATGGCAATAAAATTGGTAGCATTTGATTGGAATGGAACCCTGTTCGCAGATACGCAAACGATAGTTAACGCGGATAATATTATTTTAAAAAAATTGCGCGTAAAGCCCATCAATGTAAAAATATTCAGGCGATGTTTTCATGTTCCGATCATTCAATATTGGAAAAATATAGGATTAAGCGACGCTTTTCTGGAAAAAAATTTGCTAATAATGCAAAATTACTTTAGCGTTTTTTACGAACCTTTAGCCGACAAAACCCGGAGCAGGGCAGGCGCAAAGGAAATCCTAAAATTTTTAAGACAAAATAAAATCGGGTCCATCATTTACAGTAACCATACTACAGCAGACATCGACAGGCAATTAAGAAGGCTGCGGATAGAGCAGTATATAGCTAAAGTCATTGCTAGAGATATGGGCGACCATTCGCTTATGCATTCAAGAGGCAAGCAGCAAAAACTTGAAGACTATATCAGAAAACATAAATTCAAACCTCATGAAGTTATCTCTGTGGGGGATACTGAAGAGGAGGTTGAGATTGGCAAGCATTTAGGCTATCACACAGTTGCCATAACCGGCGGCTATAACACCACTGCCCGCCTGAAAAAACATCATCCCGACTTTTTAATCCATAATATGCTAGAATTAAAAAAGATAATTAAAAAGCTTAACAAAATTTAGTCTTCGACCCTGACTGCCGTCAGGCAGGCTTGTGGAGAAGCTAAATTTTATGTTCTCGACAAGCTCGAACAATAAAATTTATGAACAAACCACTCGTGGGAATTTTAATGGGTTCGGATTCAGACCTTGGAGTAATGAAAGACGCGGCGGAAGTATTGGAACAATTTGGCATTGGCTCTGAAGTCAAAGTTCTTTCTTGCCACAGGGCACCGGAAAAAGTCGTGGAATATGTTCGCGATGCCTCTGCGCGCGGCATAAAAGTATTTATCGGCGGAGCCGGGATGTCCGCAGGGCTTCCCGGAGTCATAGCGGCACATACTGAACTGCCAGTTATTGGAGTTCCTCTACTTTCTGCTAGTTCCGCAGCAGGAGGTTTGGATTCTATTCTTTCTGTAATGCAATTACCTCCTGGCATTCCCGTTGCCGCTGTTGCATTAAACGGAGCCAAGAACGCTGGGCTTTTAGCGGCGCAAATCATCGGCACCGGAGACGCAGATATTAGGGCTAAGATTATAGATTACAAAAAGAAAATGGAAAAAGATATTTTGGCAAAAAATGAAAAGTTGGAAAAGGAAGGGTATAAAAAATATTTGGAAAAGAAATAGGGGGCAACTGACTCAGCCAGCCACCCCCAGTCATCTCCATCGAACCATGCTTTCCTAAGGGATCACAGATACTGTTGCCGGTTTAGCAACTTCGCCAATTGTATTGCTAGCCGTTCGTTCGGAAATTTCTGAAGCAATTTCGCCGCGCAACTCATCAATTTTTTCCAAAAGCTCTTGCGCAAACTGGTCATCGTCGACCCACTTAATGTCCTCATGCGCCTGCCTCAGATGTATCAATGCGTTCATCAAATGATCTGATCGCATACCTTGCCTCCTTTTGTTAAAATATTATCAAATTTACAAATATTGCTCAATGCCCAACGAATACGCACAAGCCGGAGTTGACTACACCCAAATGGAGCCGTTTAAAATGGCTATGGTTGAGGCTGGCCGAAAAACCTTGCACTTCCCGGAAAAACGGGGAGTTTTTATAAATGCCGATGTCACTCATGCCCACGGCGCCGTATTTGAATACACAGGAAGTAATAACCATTTATGGTGCAAAACCCAGGAAGACTTAGGCAATAAGAACTGGATTGCGGAATGGATGTACCAAAATACCGGCAAAACCTATTACGATTCTATTGCTGTTGATACCGCTCTGATTGTTGTTAATGATGTTATAGCTCAAGGCGCAATGCCAGTGGTTTTCAATGACCAAATAGAAGCCAGTGACAGCTCCTGGTATTCCGACAAAAAAAGGGCCGGCGATTTGGCAAGCGGCTTTTTAAAAATTTGCGAAGAAGTGGGCATGGCTTTGCCCGCTGGAGAGTCTGCTTCCGTAAAATATTTAATTAACCCTGCTCCTCCGGTCAAACAAGCAGCGTCTTTAAGCGGATCGGTTACCGGAATAATCGCCCCAAAAGAAAGGCTTATTACCGGCCGAGATTTGCAGGCTGGCGACCATATTATTGCGGTCGCCTCCTCTGGCCTTCATGCCAATGGCATATCACTGGTTATAAAAAAAGCAATGGAACTACCAGAACAATTTTTAACTAAACTCCTCAACGGCAACTCTTTGGGAGAAGAGGCATTAATTCCAACTAGATCGTACGTAAAACTTATTGAAACCTTGCTGGAAAACCAAATTGAAATTCACGCACTCCTCCCAGGTACCGGCGACGGTGTTGGCAAAATTGCTTTTGACAAACGCGCCTTTACTTACCGCATCCATTCCTGGCTAAAAATTCCGCCGCTCATGGAATATTTTCATCAGGCGTTAAATATCCCTCTTCCAGACTGCCTGAAAACTTTTAACTGGGGCGTGGGCTACTACATTTTTACTCCTGCTAAAGAAGTTGATAGAATACTAAAGTTGGGAAAAGAGACTGGCTACGAGCTTTCCGATGTTGGCACAGTCGAAGCAGGCAAGAGGCAAGTAATTTTTGAACCGGAAAATATAACATTAAAACCGCCGGGAGAGTAACCCTCCATCCTGTCATCCCGGAATCCCTCACTTTTAAATATTGCAGGGATGATAAAATTAGAAAAATTTAAGGTTACCGCAAATATTTATTAAATAGTAAAAACAGAAAGTGTGGGATATCCGGGATCCAGTCATGTGCTTATTTCTGGATCCCGGCTCTCCGCCTTCGCCAAGGCTTCGGCGGACAGGTCGGATGCACTCGGCCGGGATGACATAACAAAACATTATGAACAAAAATTTAATCGAACAAAATTTAAACCGTGTTTTGGAAAAAACGGATTTTCAAAACCTTGGCCAAAGGCGGCAGGGTAAGGTTCGCGATGTTTATACCCAGCCGGACAAAATTATTCTAGTTTCGACTGATAGATATTCGGCTTTCGATCGTAACTTGGCGCTCATTCCTTTTAAAGGCCAGGTGTTAACCCAAGTAAGTAAATGGTGGTTTGACAACACCAAGGACATTATTCAAAATCATTTAATTGATTCGCCGGACCCAAACGTGGTGGTTGTAAAAAAATGTTCAGTCATCCCAATTGAGATGGTGGTGCGGGGTTATATAACTGGCGTAACCGGAACGGCTTTGTGGACTTTGTACCAAAATGGTCAAAGGGATTTTGGGGATTTTGTCTTGCCGGAAGGCATGAAAAAAAACCAAAAGCTGGACCAGCCCGTGCTGACGCCCACGACCAAATCTGACGAACATGACAAACCTTTAACTTCTAAAGAAATAGTGGAGCAAAAAATCGTGCCCGAGGCATTATGGAAACAACTTGCGGATACCGCAATAAAGCTGTTTATTAGAGGCCAAAAATTAGCCCTAGAACATGGTTTAATTTTGGTGGATACTAAATACGAATTTGGCTTAACAGAGGACGGGAAATTAATGTTGATAGATGAAATTCACACGCCGGATTCGTCCCGTTATTGGCAGGCGGATTCATATCAGGCGCGGATAGATGCCGGCCGGGAACCACAAAATTTTGACAAAGAATTTTTGCGTTTGTGGTTTAAGGAGCACAGCGACCCTTACAAAGATGAAAAGCTCCCTGCCGCGCCACCCGATATGGTCGCCGAACTTTCTGCGCGCTACATCCAAATCTATGAACAAATTACCGGACAAAAGTTTGAAACAAATTTACAGACACCGATTCTGGATAGGATAGAAAACAACCTTAAATCTTTCAATCTTACATCTTAAATCCCTGCCTGCAGGCAGGCTAAATCTTTAATCTGATGTTAAATTCCATCTCCCCCATCGACGGCCGTTATCGAAAAACTACCCAACCCCTCGCCCAATTTTTCAGCGAGCAGGCTTTGATGCGCCACAGAATAATTGTTGAAGGAGAATATTTAATTGCTTTACTAGACCTAACGGATAAACACAGAAAAAAAACAAACGGATCAACACGGAAATTATCAGATCGCGAAAAAAAACTAATCCGCTCGCTTTATAATCTTAAATCTGTCGATGCGCAAATTATCAGCGACATAGAAAAAAAAGGTTATAAGCACATTAAACCTACTGACCACGATGTTAAGGCAGTTGAATACTACATGAAAGACAGACTGGCCAAAACATCGCTAAAAAATGTTTTGGAATGGCTGCATTTTGCGCTGACTTCTTACGACACTAACACACTCGCGCGTGGTTTAATGCTAAGCGATGCACTAAGCCAAATTATAATACCGTCAATTTCTTCAATACTCGCTAGTATTGGAGTTTTTTCCAAAAAGTATAAAAATCTAACGATGCTGGCGCGCACCCACGGTCAGCCCGCCTCCCCCACCACTTTTGGAAAAGAGATGAACGTTTTTGCAGTCCGCTTGCAAAAACAGTTAAAAATTTTGACCGAGAAGAAGGTATCGGTAAAATTCAGCGGCGCCACCGGCAACTACAATGCCCACTTAGCGGCTTTTCCAAAAATTAACTGGATTAAATCTTCACAGAACTTCATCGCCAGCTTTAACAAAAATCGCAAACAAAAACTGGAATTAAATTTAATTACTACCCAAATTGACCCCCACGACCGTGAAGCGGAAATTTTTGACTGCTTAAAACGGATAAATAACATTTTAATCGACTTTAACCAGGACATGTGGCGCTACATTAGCGATGAATGGATCATTCAAAAGCCCGCTGCCGGAACCGTTGGCTCTTCTACCATGCCGCATAAAATTAATCCCATTAAATTTGAAAACAGTGAGGGAAATTTAGGAATCGCAAACGCGCTATTTGAATTTTTCAGCCGCAAACTTCCTATTTCCCGCTTGCAAAGGGATTTGTCCGACTCAACAGTAGAAAGGAATTTTGGAGTGGCGCTGGCTCACTCATTAACCGCTTACGACTATTTGCTCAAAGGTTTATCAACAATAGATGTTAATAAAAATAAAATTCGCGAGGAGCTTAACAGGCATCCTGAAATTCTAGCCGAAGCCATCCAGACAATTCTGCGACGCGAAGGAGTAAAAATGCCTTACGAACAGCTAAAGGAACTTACTCGAGGTAAACAAATTACACTTGCTGACCTGCATAAGTTTATAGATGAGCTGGATGTGAGTGATAAAGTAAAAAAAGAGCTAAAAAGAATCAGGTCGGAGAATTACACCGGTTTGGCAAGCAAACTGGCTAAGCTTTAGCTTTTTATTTATGCAAAGCTTTCAAAATAACTTCAAATAAATTAGCCATTAGTTAACCTACTGAAGACAGCAGTGGACTTTTTAGAAGCCGAATCAATTGATGGTACCGAGGTGGTTGTACATATTATAGTTGCCTCAGCTTTAGAAAATAGCCGAGGAAAATACAGCTTTGAAAAATCTTATAAGTTTAATGGGAAAACTTTTCAATGGGACGAGTCTTCGTGGTCTTATCCTGATCCGCCATTTCCAGATAAGATTCTTTAAACTTGCTTCCAACCTGGCCAAAACAAAGCCAGTGTAAATGCCCACTGCCTTTGCGAGCGCAAAAATAAGCATTATCGCCAAGCAATCTTATTTAAGCAGGTAAAAGATTGCCGCGCCCCAACATTTTAAGGGACTGTTGCTGAATGTGCTTTTCAGACGAAATTCCAGGATTTCGGGCAGATTGGCGCAAATAAATTTTGATGTTTAGCCGTAGGCTAAGCGGAAAAATTTTTTGGGGCAAGATGCCGAAATCCTGGAATTGCAGTCAAAATGACATTCGGCAACAGTCCCATTTAAAGCTAAAAAATGTTGGGGCTCGCAATGCCAGTGGGCATTTACAAGCCAGTCGCTGAGTCGCTGAGTCGCTGAGTCGCTTGACACTATATAAAAAAAGGTTTATAATTTTAAAAGATTTAGAAATTAAATCTTAGCATTTAAAAAAGGCATAAAACATCTTTCCAATTTTGCCCTTATGTATGCGGTAAATCACCGTAGATTATAAGGGATCCAGCCTAGGCTGGAGATGGACATAACAAGTTGATAACTTGTGTGTTTTTTTTCGCCCAAATTGAGCTGAAACATCGTGATCGCAGCAAAGCCTGTTAGTTCATAGTGAGATCCCTGCCTACCGGCAGGCAGGCTTTGCTCCGCTCAGGATGACATTGCGAACATGGAGATGGAGAGATATCCCTCACTCCGTTCGGGATGCCGTTGCAAGGATGAGATCCCTTCGGCTAACGCCTCGGGATACGATTCCTGCGGAATCGTACTTTAACAGCTGAATAGTGATTAGAAAACTCTAGTACCATCCCGGTACTAGGGAAGTCCGACGAAATTACTTCGTAATTTTTTCGGACTAGTACAAAACCACCCCGGTACCATCCGCCTTCGGCGGAGCTACGGGGCAAGTCGCAAGATTTGTCTTGTTTTGGGTATCGGGTGTAAGTTGCGTCAATTCTTGCCAACATAAATTAATTTTTATAGAGGCAATCCCCCGAAGCTTTAGCGGAGGGGGAAATGAGTTCAATGATATCTGTGAAAACAGAAAATGCTTTGATAATTGAGCATTATAAAAATCAATTATCGCCAGATTTATTTCATTCATGAAATGGATCAATAAAAGATTTATAGTTCTGTCTGGTTTTGACCGGACATAAAAGAATTATAAATTTTAATAAGAGTTTGATCCTGGCTCAGGATGAACGCTGGCGGCGTGCCTAAGACATGCAAGTTGAGTGGCCGATGTTTTGCGTCGGGAACACAAAATTCGAAGCACGAAATCCAAAATTCGAAACAATATTTAAAGTAGAAATTTTAAAATTTAAACCTTTAGAATTTCTAATTTGTTTCGAATTTCGATATTCGAATTTCGGATTTTAGTATGCGCTTCCGCTGCAGAGCATCGATACCACAGCAAACGGGTGAGTAATACCTAGGAACTTTCTTTAAGTTGAGGATATCCCATCGAAAGATGGTGCAATACTCAATATGATCGCAAGATCAAAGTCGGAAGACGCTTAAAGTGAGGCCTGGGCACCATCAGCTAGTTGGTAGGGTAATGGCCTACCAAGGCTATGACGGTTAGGGGCCCCGAGAGGGGAGTCCCCCACACTGGAACTGCGACACGGTCCAGAC
>JAHFJK010000091.1 GCA_023245915.1 Candidatus Doudnabacteria bacterium
TTTATAGTAATGAAATTTTGGCGTGGGATCGTCAAATTCCTCTTTATACTCATCTCCTTCAAATACAAAATAATGCCCATCTCCAACATAAAAATTTCTGTCATAAGCCTGCAAGACTCCTCCGGCCATAAACGAGCTATCATCCAAATTTTGTAAAAGATACCCCAAAAGTCCCGCGGTTGTAGATTTTCCGTGAGTTCCAGTTACTACCACTCTTAATTTCTCTTTGCTGATGTTGTATAAAAATTGAGCCAGACCGCAGTGCGGCAAATTATTTTGGATAATGTAACCAACTTCCGGATTTTGAAAATTTTCTCCAGCTGATATTACAAACAAATCGGCGCCCGAAGCTTTTACATTACTGGCATCGTAAGTTGTAAAGTAGCTAATATCAGCCTGGTCTAACACCTCTTTTGTTGGCGAGTAAATCCCCTTGTCGCTGCCGCTAACCTTAAAACCCAAAGCTTCCGCTATATTGGCGGCCGCAGACATGCCAATCCCCCCAATGCCGACAAAATAAACGTTTGGGTTGGCCTTACTGAAAATATCTTCTAAATTTAAATCTTCAATCATTCTGTCCTATTAATTGCTTAATTTTTGGCAAATTTTTTTCCGCAGTTGCTCGGCCTTGTTCATAAAGCGCCTGTGTCCCGTTTAAATCCGCGAACCATAAATAAAAAATTCTTTTCCAAATGGGCACATAAGCCAAAGGCGGCTTTATAACAAAATCACAGCCAAAGTTTGGGTCCGTCTGATTATTTTTTTCCGCTTGAACAGCAATGTCTATAGCCTTACCCAGAACCTCAAACATCCCTGGCACGTGTAACTGCTGATTCGATTCCTCAAAATCTAAGAAGTAACCAAAATAACTATTTTTTTCCAAAACCCTTAAAGCGCTGTTAAATGCTCTCTTAGCAGTGTCAATTGCCAGTATACGATATACAAAATCGGCAATTTTTTTTATTCCGATTTCAAAACCACTGAATACATATTCACGCGAAGCGACGTAAAGGCCAACAACCACTTCGCACCCTGCTTCTTTTGCCGCTCTTCCCGGGATTGGATTAAGCAGGCCGCCGTCCACCAAGTCCCACCTGCCCCAGCGCATCGGCTTAAAAATTCCGGGGATGGCGGAAGAAGCGCAAATGGCTTTGGCAATTTCTCCCATAGACAAAATAACTTCTTCGCCGTTGTTAATATTAACGCAAACAAAGCCCATTGCCGGCTTGACATCTTCAAATCTCAAATCTTTGGTGTACTTGCGCAATTCTTCTTCAACTTTCTCCATGCTGTAAATTCCGCCCTTAACCTTGCTGCGTTGGACAATGGAATATAAAAATTCTTTGTTTAAGTCAAATACCTGTCGCTTTAACTCGTCTAAAGTTCCACACGCAAAAGCCGAAGCCACAACGCAGCTGCCGGAATTGGCCGATATGTAGTCAATCTCAATGTTATTTTCAGTCAAAACTTCCAAAAATCCAATGTAAAAAACCGACCTGGCAGCTGCGCCACTTAAGGCTAATCCTAATTTTTTTTTCCTTTGGTCCATTTTAAGCTTTAGAAAAGTTAAGAATTATTTTGGAGATTTTTTCTGCAGCATTATGCGGCATAATGCTGCGAATATTTTTTGCCAAATCTTGTTGCAGCTTCAGGTCAAAAAGGATTTGGCGGATTAAATAGACCAATCCTTCGGAATTTATACCTGACTGTTTTATTCGAAACGCGGCTCCAAGCAGGCGCAACAATTCCGCATTATATTCCTGATGCGTGTTGGGCATGGGAATAATTATAGCCACCTTCTTTAAATATGACAATTCAGTTATAGTTGACATACCGGCGCGGGCCAAAACAATATCAGCAGCCGCGTAAGCCTCCGCCATATTGTTTATAAACTCGTAAGCATGGTAGTTTTCAGCAGCCTGTAAATTAAACTTGCCCCTTCCGGTTGAATGGATTACCTGAACAACTTTTGTCAGTTGCGGCAAACTATTTACAATTAAATTGTTAATAAATTGGGCTCCGGTGCCACCACCTAAAACCAGCAAAGTTGGAAAATCTTTATTTAAATTAAAAGTTTGAATCGCCTGCTCTTTATTGCCCTCTACCAAATCTTCTCTGACAGGGTTACCTGTCAACTCAACCTTATTAGCCGAACTTTTATAAAAAATTCCCAGGGAGGAAGCAAAATTTTTTAAATGAATTTCAAAAGACACGGTAATTTTACTCGCGGCTAATTGACAAAGTTTATTGGCTAAACTGGGAGCCACGTCCTGTTGGTGCAAAACTACTGGAATTCCCATAACCCAGGCCGCCCAAACTAAAGGTACCTGCACAAAACTGCCGGTACCGGAAATGCAGTCTGGTTTAAACTTTTTTAAAATTTTTAACGACTGAAAAAACCCAATCGCTACCTGAACTGGCGAAATTAAATTTTTTATAGAAAAATACCGTCTTAGTTTACCGGCAGTTATAAAAATAAAATCTATCTTTAAAGCTTTTGCCATTTGGCCTTCCGGCCCGTATTTGGTGCCCACTAGCAAAAATCGGGCTTTTGGATAGTCCTTTTGAATATATTGAGCAACCGCCAACATAGGTGCCACTGGCCCGGCCGATCCCCCGCCAACAAGTAAAATTTTCATAATCTTTCAGAACTTCCGCAGTGCGTAAGTTCTAGTCTTTTAATGGTTTAACTTTAGTAAGCTGATAAAATCATAGCACGCTAAGATAATAAAATACTGTGGTATATTCCAAGCGTTTCCTGCGCAGCCCTGTCCCAACTAAAATTTTCCGACCTTTGCAAACTATTTCTGCTTAATTGGTTATAAAACTCCTGGTCACGGACCAGTAAGTTCATTTTTTCAGCAATGTCTTCCGGATCCAGAGGATTGAAATAAATTGCGGAATTGTCGTAAATTTCGTTAAAAACTTCAATATTGGAAACCAAAAGCGGCAGACCAAAATTCATTGCCTCAACCCCGGGCAAACCAAAACCTTCGTGCAATGAAGCCGATGTAAAGGCATGGGCCCCCTTATACAAAGCGGCCAACTCTTCATCTTCAATTTCTCCCGTAAAAACTAAATGGTCTTTATGTTTTATGTCCATTGCCTGATGTTTTATTTCGGGATAATGCCTGTCAGTTTTTCCGACAATTACCAGGTCAAAATCAACTTTATATTTATTAAGCAGCACATCAAAACCCCTGGTTAAATTAACTATATTCTTTTTTCTTTCCAGCACCCCAACAAACAAAAAATATGGCGACTTTAACAAATAGCTTTTTTTCATTTGTGCCACCAGATTATCCTCAACAAGTGTTTTACTAAGTGAAGCACCTTCATAAATTACTTCAATTTTATTTCTGGGAATTTGCAAAGTTGACGCAATATCTTTTTTTGAAGCCTCTGATACT
>JAHFJK010000092.1 GCA_023245915.1 Candidatus Doudnabacteria bacterium
TGTAAATATAAGGGATTTCTCGCTCAGATGCATTCGCTCGGAATGACATAAAGACACATTATCTGTTCATGGCGGCGAAGTTATATGGTTAGTCCCACCAAATTGCGTATGACCCGGACTGTTGCTGAATGTGCTTTTAAGACGAAATCCTGGAATTGCAGTCAAAATGACATTCGGCAACAGTCCCTTACTTTCCGATTCTCTGATCCTCCGATTTTTCTGATTTCTCCGGCTATGGCTGTACCGTGCCAAAGCTGGAACCATCGCTGCCTTTTATACTGGCGGTTGTTAAATCGGAAGCGGTCAAGCTGACTGCCTGGGAAGTAAATAAATCGTTCGCGCTAAAACTAATGCTCTTAAGCAAAACGGGAGAGCTGTTGGCCTGGGCGGCAGCCGGGTTAAGTGTCACTTGAAATTCCAAAACACGGGATTCCCCAAACTTTCCCGCATATGCCGCTAAACTGCCCACATTCCAGGTAAGTTTTCCGCTGCTGGCATCAAATACCGCGTTCGCGCTTTCAGCCGTCGTAACGCTTGCGGGGACAAAACCGCCGGCGCCTAAAGGAATAAACGCGGTTAGGTTTGCGCTGCCAAAATCATTGCCGGAATTGCTTAAGCTAAACCTGACTTTATAAGTCGAGGAACGACCCACCTTGGGCGGTAATTGTCCGGAAACAAAGCTGAGAGCAGTGGCCAGGGCCGCCGGACTGGAAAGCTTTAAACTTAACTGGTTGCCAGGAAAGAAGGAATCATATTCGTTGGATTTTATTTTTAGATTAGAGACCAAGGTTAAATTTTTAGAAGAATCCCTGGTGGCCGGATTGTTAATTTTCAAACTAAAAGACAACTGGCCCGACTCATTGGGAGCCAGGCTTTCCAGTTGAGATATGCTGGCCGCGTTCCAGGTAATGGTATTGTTACTAATCTGCCCGCCCTGGGCTGAAAGAGAACTTAAATCCACAACCTTGGAATCTAAGCTTACAACAATGTTAACGCTATGGGCGACAATGCTGGCGTTATTTTGATAACGAAGATTAAAGCTCAGGTTGTCGCCGGGATTTATGACGGCTTTGGAATTAGAAGAGCTCAACTCCTGGCTAATAATCAGCGGCAGGCTGGAAATAGTCGTGGTAAAGCTGAAGCTGTTTTGGATAAAAAATTGGCCGTCGTTGCCTAAAATCAAAAATTCCGTGGTAGCGCTTTTGGATTCTCCCGGGCTGGTCGCGGAAAATGACCCCTGGATTTCAATATTCCCGCTGCCGCCTTTGGACAAACTTGTAAGACCCCAGGTGTCGGTGCCTAAATCGGGAGAAGGCGTGGCCTGGGCAAAAATAAATCCTTCCGGATAGCTGATTTTTACCCGCGCGTTTTTAATCTCGTTTTCTGAATTATTCTGGTATTTTATTTTATAGACCACCAGTTGCTGATTGCTGGCTGTTGTCGGGCCGTCCAACTCTATTGCTATGTCGGAGGCAATGAGCGTGACGGCTGCCGCCTGTTGTTTTACAAATTCGGAATTAAAATTCGCGTACTTATAATGCAGCTTTAAGTTGAGAGTTTTTTGGTCATTTACATTGCCGTTAACTCTGGTTTTAAGGAATAATGGCGTATTTTGACCTGGCAACAAATCGGGCACGGGGAAAAGTACGCCCGAAAGATTTGTAGGCTTAAAGTTGCTTGGTCCGCTGGCCACATAACTCATCCCCTCCGCATATGCTACTTCCAGCTCCAAATTTACCAGCTTTTGGCTGTCATTATTTTTCAAAATAATCGTATACACTGCCTCGCCCCCACTGGGTACGGTTTTGGGAACCGAAACGTCGATTTCTACCCTGGCTTCAGCAAGCGGCGCCTGCGGCGTTTTTTTAAACGCAAAATAAGCCAGCACGCTGATAATTGCCATTCCGGCAATAATCGCCCAAAAATAAATTTTATTGGCTTTATAAAAAGCCTTAACTCCCCCGCCGCCGGCAGGCAAATCAGCCGGCCCGGAAACCTGTTGCCTGACCGGGGAATCCAAAATCGGCATTTCCACCGTTTTAGTCACAAATTCCGGGCCAGACGAACTTTTATTTTGAGAAGGATTGATGTTTGATTCAGGCATAAGCAGTTACTATATTATACCATATTTATAAAACTTTCAGATTTTAGCTTTCTTTCCAGGTGGTATTCTATAAATTGGCTAAGTAAAGGCTGGAGCCTGTCGATTGCATTACTCCCCGGCAATTCTTTCAATTTTTCAAAAGAATGGTTTTGCAATTCGATAAATAATGCAGCCACCGGATAATCTACTTGCACGGAATCCGATTGTCTTTCGGATACAAACCCGCCTTTATCTGGGGAAAAATAAATGCCGCCTACCGTGTCATTCCGAGCGAGCGGAGCGAGCGAGGAATCCCTTATGCTTCTGTCCATGAGGAGACTCTGATTGATATGCATTTCCAAGCCGCTTTCCTTTAAAGCCTGGATTTTAAATTTCGCCAACCCAAGCTGCAAAATTTCTTTTGATTGATGGACATCTAAAAATTTTAAAAAGTTTTGCAAAAGATCAAAAAGTAATTCATTTTTGTGCTCATCGGCGGTAATTTTTAAGATCAGCTCGGTAGCATAAAACGCCATTTTCATCGCATTCAAATTTTCCCGTAAGCCATGAAAACTGTTTATAATTTCCGCCTCAATAATGGTTGGTAATTTTCCTGACGTTAATCTTACGTTTACAAAAAACAAAGCCTGCAATTTTTGCTGTAGCTTTGATTTAGGTAATTTAATCGCCTTGGCCAGCGCCCGAATTTTGCCGTTTTCTTTGGTGAACAAAGTAATAATTTCATCCGCTTCTTTGTAAGGCTGCTTTTTGAGGATGATGGCATTAAAACTAGTTTCTTGCATACAATCAATTTCCTAATATCCAAATATCAATTAATATCTTTCATGATATTTATTGGGACTGTTGCTGAATGTGCTTTTCAGGCGAAATTCCAGGATTTCGGGCAGATTGGCACAAATAAATTTTGATGTTTAGCCGTAGGCTAAACGGAAAAATTTTTTGGGGCAAGATGCCGAAATTCTGGAATTGCAGTCAAAATGACATTCAGCAACAGTCCCTTTATAGATATTGATTGAAATTGATAGATATTAAACCTTTATTAGACCTAACCAAATAGGCTTGCCATCTACCTGGCTCTGGGTTTCAAAATCCACTTCCACTTCCAGACTTTTGTTAATTTGGCTGACAAAAGTTTTTTTGCGGTCCAAAAGAGAAAGCAAAACTTGTTCCACATTTTCATCCTGGGTATTGTAATAAAGATCGACCAGTTCACCTACTTTTAACCCGCTCTTTTTGCGTAAATCCTGAACCTGGCGTTCCAGTTCGCGCGCCAGACCTTCCTTCTTTAATTCTGGCGT
>JAHFJK010000041.1:0-4593 GCA_023245915.1 Candidatus Doudnabacteria bacterium
GATATGGGAATATTGATTGTTACTCCACTAATTCTAATACAACTTTCGACGCCCCTGCTTTAGGATTGTTAAGCTTAATTAACCTTGTGTACCCGCCTTTTCTCTCTTGATATTTTGGGCCTAAAACCTCAATAGCTTTTTTTGCGGCCATTGGGGTGAGTTTTGAAATTAAAAGTCTTCTTGAATGTAAATTATTATTTTTGGATATTGTAATGGCTTTTTCCACATAAGCTTTAGCAGCCCGGCCATTAGCATAAGAGGTTTGGATTTTTTCATACAAAATTGCCGAAGACGCCAAAGTCCGCAACAGCTTCCTTCTGTGGTCCATACCTTTGCCGAATTTTTTTTTCTTACCATGGCGCATATAAGACTGATTGACACTGATTACTTACTGATTAACACGGATCCGTGTTTTCCGTAAACTATCCGTGTTCATTTGTCTATTTCCTCAAATAATCCTTTATCTCATTAATGGTTTTTTCCCCCAAGCCTCTTAAGCTGGAAATTTGGCTATCATCCATTGCCCGTAACTGTGCCAAAGTTGTAATTCCACTTTTTACCAGGGCATTTTTTGCTCTTGTAGACAACATCGACATTTGAATCTCATTTTCTCCAACCGGCTGGGCTAAAGCAGGCTCCAGTTCTTCTGAGGGTTGAGGTTCAGCAGCTTCGGGCTGACTTTCAGCTACAGTAGAAGTAAAGCCGGTGGCAAACATCATGGTAAAATGATCAACTAAAATATGAGCAGCTATGTCCATTGCTTCTGTGCCGGTAATTGAACCGTCAGTTTCCAAGACCACTTCTAGTTTATCAAAGTTAGTTAATTGCCCAACACGCACATTGCTGACATCAAAGTGAACAGACTTGACTGGTGTAAAAATAGAGTCTATGGCAATTACCCCAACTTCCTGTTTTTGATTCTCTCTGGCTTCCACCGGCAAGTATCCCCTCCCCTGTTCCACTGTCAATTCCATATCCAATTCTGCATTTTTGTTGTCTAAAGTGGCAATGTGCAAATCTTTATTTATTACCTGGACCTGGTCCGTCTCTTTAATTTGCGCCGCTGTTACAAATTTTTCGCCTTTGACTTTGAGCGAAAGTTTAACCGGCTCGGCGCTAAAACTTTTTAACCGCAGCTGCTTTAAATTTAAAATAATTTGAATAACATCTTCCTTTACATTGGGGATGGTGGAAAATTCGTGGTCAACAAATTTTATTTTTACCGCAGTTACCGCGGCTCCCGGCATTGACGAAAGTAGTACGCGACGTATAGCGTTGCCAATAGTCACACCGTAACCCGGATACAAAGGCTCTAAAATCAAACTGTACTTATTGTTGCCCAAATCCGTTGTTTTTACATGGTTGGGCAGTGAGATGGCTTGCATAATCGTTTGACCTCCAACTTATAACAAATGATTTATAACTGATAACTGTTATAAGTTATTAATTATCAGTTAGTGATTAAGTACGGCTATAATGTTCCACTATTAATTGTGTATTAATTTCTGTTCCCAACTGATCCACCATCGGCAGGCTTAATATTTTTCCTGACAGATTATTTGCGTTCAGCTCCAGCCAGTCAAGTGTTTTAAAAGCTTTCAGTTTCTCTTTAATTCTCTCCACATAATGTTTTTTCTGCTTGCTCTGTCTGACCGCCACAACATCACCGACTTTAACCTGATAAGAGGGTATGTCAACTTTTTTACCGTTGACTTCAAAAAATCCATGTCCTACCAGTTGCCTGGCCTGCGCGCGGGTTTCCGCAAATCCCAGACGGTAAACAATGTTGTCTAAACGGGTTTCTAAAAGTTTTAAAAGATTGTCACCGGTTACGCCGCTTTGTTTGAGCGCGCGGTTAAAATAAATCTCAAACTGCCTCTCCATAATACCGTAGGAAATTTTAGCCTTTTGCTTTTCGCGCAGTTGCGTGCCGTATTCTGAAAGCCTGACACGGTTTTGGCCATGCTGCCCAGGCGGAAAACCCCTCTTTTGGAGGATTTTAACGTCTTTGGCCGTAAAAGCCATTCCAAGGCGTCGTGCTTTTTTAACTTTTGGTCCGGTGTATCTCATAAAATTACAAACCAATTAACACTGATAAAGAAACTGATGGGCACGGATCTGTGTTAAGCCCTAATTTATCCGTGTTCATCTGTTTGCTATACTCGACGAGGTTTCTTCGGCCTTACTCCTCCATGCGGAATTGGCGTTTGATCTTTAATAGAAATAATATTTAATCCACTGCCTTGAAGCGCTCTGACCGCAGATTCTCTGCCTGAACCAATGCCTTTTATTAAGACATCCAGCTCATTAAGCCCGCGTTCGCGCAATCTGGCCAAAACATCTTCCATAGTCCTTTGGCCGGCATAGGGAGTTGATTTTTTGGAACCTTTAAAGCCAATTTTACCCGCGCTGCTCCAAAGCAGCACATTGCCAGCCATGTCTGTTAAAGCAACTATGGTGTTGTTGTAAGTGGAATTAATGTAAATTTTGCCCTTAGTAATCTTGGCCTTGGCTTTCTTTTTCTTTGACTTGATTTTCAAGCCCGCCTCCACTGGCAAAGCCACTTCCGCTGCCGGAGCTTGTTCTGTAACTGATGGGGTTGTGATAGTTTCTTCAGCCATAAAAAATAGTTCTAAAGTTTATAAAGTTCTTAAAGTCCGTAAAGTTACCTTGCTTTCAACTTTATAACTTTATGAACTTTCAACTTGCGCCGGAGGCGCTATGTTTTCTCCGCCGCGTTCTTTCTTCCGCTTCCGGCAGTCTTTCTTACGTTGCCCCGGCGCGTCCTGGAATTAGTCTTGGTTCTCTGTCCGCGCACCGGCAAACCCTTAATGTGGCGAATGCCGCGATAAGAACCCGTTTCTTTTAATCTTTTAATATTAAGTAAAACCTGCTGGCGGAGTTCACCTTCAACTTTAAAACTCTTTTCAATGTACTCGCGGATCCGGTTGAGTTCGGTTTCCGACAAATCCTTGGTCCGCTTATTGGGGTCAACGTTGGTGGCTAACAGAATTTTTTTTGATAAACTCAAACCAACTCCATAAATATATGGCAGTGCGGCTTCTATTCTTTTTTCGTTGGGAAGATTTATCCCGGCTATACGAGCCATAGATTTGCGTTATTCGTTAACCGGCGGCGCGGCGCGTATCGTTATTCGGTTAGCGGTGAGCGTTGTAACGCACTTCGTTTGACGCTTACCGATACTCGTGGCGCTGCCGTATACCGCTACCCCTGCCTCTGCTTATGCTTAGGATTGGAACAAATAATATAAACACGCCCAAATCGCTTGACGACCTTGCATTTCTTACACATGGGTTTTACGGAAGCTCTTACCTTCATAAAGTCCAAATTCTAAAAGCTAAAAACTAAACAAAATTTAAACTACAAATTCTAAATGAATGGGCTTGTAGTCCTAGATTTTCTGAATTTTAGAGTTTGTTTAGACTTTAGGTTTTAGTTTTTAGAATTTTACCTCATCCGCCTTGTTATTCTCCCCTTCGACAAATCATACGGCGTCATTTCAATTACCACGCGGTCACCAGGCAAAACCCGAATCATATTTACCCGCATTTTCCCGGCTAAATGCCCGATAACAAGCTGTCCACTGTCAAGTTGGACGCGAAAAATAGCATTAGGCAAATTTTCTATGACTTTGCCCTCAAGTTCAATTACTTCTTTTTTTGTACCAGACTTCCCTAAGTCTTGATTACCGTTAGACAAACTGTTAAATTGTTTTAAAAAATTATTCTTATTTATTCTACAGGAAACAGTTTAAGCTGTCAAGGATTTGTCGCCATTGACAAAAATCTTAAAGTCTGATATAGTATTGTGTAAAGCAAATTGGCGCTTTTGGCTTAATTTTATTGGCTCTTTTACATTAAGGTTCCCTCTCCAATTCATGGAGAGGGATAAAGGGAGAGGTTAAAATCTTTGAAGTAGAACTTCTCCCCGGCTTCTCCGCAATAATATTTTGCAGGCCGAATTCTTTTACGGAAAGCAACTTGTCCACAACTCCCCCTCTTTATCTAAAGAGGGGGTTGGGGGAGTTAAATTTCTTATGGCCAGCTTGCTTTCCGAAAAGGAAAACTTGGGGCGCTACCCATGGGAGAATAACCCTAAAAGTTTCTACAGGCCGTGTTCGTATGGTCACGGAAGGCTCAATGAAGGCTACGCAACATACACTGGACAAAGTAGCCCCACCCGAGGCCTAAAACTGGGTAGGAGAGTTTATCATGAAAGTTGAATTCGGAAACGGTACCTTGGACGTGGTGATGGATCTGCAAACCGGCGAACTCTGGCCTTATACTTCGCCGGAAACGGCAAAGGTATTTCACCACCGTTTCGGTGGTAGTCTGCAGTACTCCTCGACCACGAGCCTCACTGGCAACGGCTATGTTGCGGATCTTCCGCAATTGGCCAAGACTGACATTCTCTGGGTTCACCGCAAAATGGTGACCTTGGAGCGAAAAGGCCAGCTCGGCATTGCAGTTCCGGCTCACTACCATGAGCGCCGGACTGCAACCAACGAGTAGCCGGTGTCAGCGAATCGTTTGAATTTCATCAAGGAAGATGAAATTCTCCAGTTCCTCCGCG
>JAHFJK010000041.1:4693-9614 GCA_023245915.1 Candidatus Doudnabacteria bacterium
GATGGTAGTGTTTGTTAACTTTTAAGTTAACCGCGAATACAAAAATTCCGCCTTCATTAGTTAAAGATGGCGGACCAGAGTAATAACAAAACTTTTAATTATAAGGCTTGCGCAAGTTTTAACTTTTTCAATTGTTTTTCAAATTGGTCCATCCGATTCTTCAACTTCAAAATGTCTTTAACAAAGGCGCTGTCGTCTTCCTTGGTCCGCCTGGAAAGCTGCTCAAGATCTTTGCGTAAAGTCGCGAGTTGGCTTTCAATAAAATTCAGGGTTACTGCTTGTTCGGCAAACTTTTTGTCAAAATGTCCGGTCAAATCTTTCAAATCGTCTTTATGCGCGGCTGATTTTGTCAGAAATTCTATCATTTCAGCCAATTCGGAAAGGCCTTTGTCCAAATCCTTTTTGGTGGGCAAATTTTCCAGCTGTTTGCTCAACAAGCGTTCGATAGCTTCTAAAATTATTTCTGCCATAGAATAATGTTATAAATTTAGGGTTCTTTGATTATAAAAATTTTAAAAACTACTGTCAAAAGTAAGTTTTATTAATTAATTTGCATGGAAAAATAAAAATATCCACAGCAAAATTACTCCCCCACACTCACCTTAATTTGCCTTGCAAACATGGGGAAAGTTTTTTGCCAGGAAGGGGCAAGGGTAATGTCCACGCGGTCGATTTCGGCTTTGGAGCGCAAAATTCCGTTCACTTGATCTTTAGTCTTACCTACCAGCTCCGGTGCCAAATACGGCAAGTCCAAGTTGAAAACTGCCTGGCCTTCAAAATGCGCGTTTAAAGTTAACAATTGGTTATTTAAATCCAGGCTTTTTGTTTTGTAGGTAATCTGGTCCAGGTTTTTTGATTGCAGGGACTTGTTAGCGGACAAAGTATCACTGACTCTTTGGAAAATTAAATTATTTAAATCCTGTGTTTTGAAAGCCATGCCGCTAACTTTGACTTGCAAGCTGGCTTGAAAAGCCGGGGTTTCGGTTCCGGCCGGGTTGTCTGTGGTAAATTGCGGCGTTTCAAAAATATAAGCTTTGTCCGCTAACACCAAACCTTGCCCGCTTAACTTTTGCTTCAGTTGTGCCGCCGCTTTATCCTGAAGTTGGGTTTTGGCTGAAGTAACGTCGCCATCGGAAATGAGCGACAAAAATCTGCTGGCGCCGCCCTTTATTTCGCTGCCAGTTTTGGCGTACAAAAACTGCGGCGAGCTGCCAAAAACCTGGTTGGTAATTTCCACTCTCGTGCCGGCCGGCAAGTTATAATCTTCCCCTCCCTGGGTGGCTATAATTTCGACCGGACCGCTTAAGGAATCCGGATTAATCTCTTTGGTTTTGGCGTTTTTGTAAGTCACTGGCTTAATGCCGGCAACATCGTTTGCCAGGTTATAGGTTTTGCCGCCAACAATTAAAGTTGTGGTCTCGGCTTTTAAGTTCAGCGGCAATTTGGCAAAATTATAAATTTGGACTGTTCCGGTGGCGCGATTACCTACCTGCTTTTTACCCGAACTCTGGAATTTGTCATTTAAACTTATGATTTCTTCTACTTTTGTTCCAGCAATAGCCAGTTTACCTGCTTCGTTATTTTTAAAGTTGCCGCTGGCGCTAATATCTAAAATCTCAAGGGCAACAGGCTCGCGGCGGGCGTAAACTACAACTGATGCCGACGGCAAAACTACAAAAGTCAGCGACAAGGCTAAAATTAAAGACGCGCTTACCACCACGGCTAGCAGTTTGGGCATGCGCGATTTTTCCTGGGGTGCTAGGTAATCCACATTTAACTCCGGGACTGCCGGTTCTCTGCCGGTTTCAACTTTGGTTTGGGATGCGGATACAGCCATTTTCCCGCTATGACGGGCCAGGTGGTGAGGGGAAGATTGGACAAGCACGCCGCTTAATCCGGCTTCGTCCAGCTTGTGAACCGGCTTTTTGGAAAATTTTATGTCAGAAAAAGCTTTGGCCTGGCTTGGCTTGGGCAGAAATTTTAATTTAAATCCCGCCTCTTTGGCATATTGCTGGCCCTTTTCATCCATTGATAAAATAAAAATTTCCTTGTCCAACGCGTCTGCCTCATTTTTGAGCAGCTGCAAATTCAGCCTGTCGGCAAAAAGCAAACAGCGCCTGGGGCAAACTAAAACTACCTGGCTGGCCCTTTGGTGCTTCAGCTGCGAGGTAATTTTCCTGACATCATCTTCCAGGTCAATGTAGATACTGGGAATGGACATGTATTTAAGACGATTTGATAAGGACTCTAAGGGTATCTTATTTTAAATTGACAAAAGAATCAACTGGGTCAGAGAATCGGATGAATCTAAAAAATCGGAGCAATCACATGGTCGACCTCCGATTTCTCCGATTCCCGCTAAATTAGTTTGAAAATTTACAACAACCCTTTAAACCCTAATCTCTTATTAAACGATATATTCTTACTACTCTCCACCTGGGGCTGGTCAAAAGGGTCAAGGCTTCTTAAGACCGAGGAATAAACCGCGTATAGTTGCCAAAAAGCCAACAGCTGGCCAATTTCGTGCGGCTGAAAAGCCGACACAGACAAATGCAGCACAGGAATGCCGGCAATGCGAGCGTCTTCCATAGTCCCTTGCACTTCAAATTCCATGGACTTGTCCAGAGGAATTTTATTTATGTCAGCCAAATGCCTGCCCTTTATTTGGATGGAGTGTAAATTAGGAGGCGCATTGGTAATTGTTTGATGGTTGAAATTTTCTACCGTGGTAAATAAACCACAGATATTTTTAATGCCGCCAAAAAACCTTTGGTTAGTATGATGCTGGCTTTCCGGCGCTTCGTGGGCAAAATAAGTTTGGCCTTTAGCGTTTTTTCCAAAACTTTCATGACAAAGTTGGACAATAATATTGCTCATTGCAAAAAGTTTGTGGGAATAAAACGGTAGAAAGACGTCTACAAAACCTTTTTGTTCAAGTTGATACAATATTGAAGCAGCTTTCCAGGCTAAATTTTCCCGTTGGTATAAATGGTAAAAATTTTGCGCTCCGTCAAAAAGCGTTTTTACCTCCAGCCCGCAGAGCGCTGCCGGCAAAAGCCCAACTTCCGTAAGGCCAGCATAGCGACCGCCAATTGAGGGGTGCAATACCATTTTTGCCCCTAACTTTTCGCCTATCGCGCGCAGTGGGCTGCTCTTGCCGGTAATTATGAGCAATGGATAATCAGCAAATTGCATCAAAGCTTCTATTTGTGTGACGGTTTCTCCAGATTTGCTAATGGCGATTACCAAAGTGTTTTCCGGTAGCAACTTTTGTTTTAGTTCAAAAATATAATCGGGGTCTGTCGTGTTTAAAAAATAGGCCCTGTTTTTTGTCTGCTCAATTAAAGTGTTATAGATTCCATAAAATGAAGTTACGCTGCCGCCATGACCAATAATTAAAATATTGTGATAGTTGTCATAACCTTCCGCAGTTTTTTTCATCAACTCAAAATCCGGCTGGTAATGCAAAAATTCCGCGTCAGGTAATTTGACGGATTCAATACTTTGCGGCGGAGGACAATTATAAAATTCGAGCTTCATAAATTCAAAATGAGTAAAATACTTCAATACTTGGTAGTATGGCAGTTTTGAGTCTTAAGGATAATTGCAAAATTAAATTTCACAAATCTTTTCATTTCGGAAAAAAGTTCAATAGTCTAAAGTATTAAACTTTTTCCATTATCTGTTAGCTCTGGCGGCAATAGCAAAATGAATAAAATATTCATTCAAAGACTTTTCATCGCTCTCGTACTCATTCTCACCGGCCAAAAAATCGCAAACTATTTCCCTGGCCCGCGCGATTTCTTTTAACTTGGGATAATTCCACCGCTTATCCTGCAAACTCAAGTCAAACAATGTCAAACCTCGATACAAAGCTTTGATGCTTTGTTCGTTATCACCTTCTTTCTTCCAGTCAATTGCTCTTTCGACTTCAGAACCAATGTTGCCAAGCTGGTTTGCCAGTGTAAAAGTAAACCACCGGCCCTCTGCTAAAGTTTTGTGCTGATTATTCATCCTATTAAATTATTTACAATTTTAATTATTTTTTCCTTAACATTTTCATCTTCGACTATTCTAGAATGATTACCCTGGCTTGGCCGCAAATTTATCATGGAATGAAATTGAATCCAAGAGTCCCTTGGTTTGTCAAAATAAATATTAAATCCCCAAAGATCCCGCTGCTTGGAAGCATCGTCCAACAACATAGCTTCTTCGTCTGAATGCAATTCCCCGCCAAAGGCAATGATGCCGCGCTCAACATCAGCCACGCCTTTTACCATATCGCCATACCATTCTTTGGCAATTGCTTTAAGCTCTTCCAAGCTTATTTTTTCTTTAATAATTCTAATCCCGTCCATAATTTTCTTTATAACCATTTGTAACGGCCGTTATAAATGGTTATAACTTTTTTAGATTAAAAATTTTTGATGATTGTAAAATTCAAGTTTCATAAGCTTCTTAACTCCCTTCCTTACGAAAGAGGGGCGGGGGGAGGTTGCCTGGAATAATTTTTTCTTTTTATTTTATTCCTGCCGAATTTAAAAGATGGTAGCCGGCAGAATATTGATAATCTTTCTCAGGCAGACAAAAAGTTATTAAATAATCGGCGCCGTTATTAGTAGAGTAATATTCATAATGTTCGTTAACCAGGCACGACGGTTTTTTAATGTCCAAAATTGGAAAACTTGAAATCACTCCAATGTAATTGGGCACCAAACTATTTAAAGAATCGGGGTATTTGCGATTTTCTTTAAAATATAATACTAAAGCTGAAGACAGCTGTCTAACTACTCTTAAACGCAATCCATTTCTATAGGTAGAAGTTGAGTATGTAGAAGGGTTCAAAAAAAATGCGTAAATTAAAAGGCCAGATAAAACAGCGCCTAATATAACTGCAATTATTGCTATAAATTTCCAAAAC
>JAHFJK010000042.1 GCA_023245915.1 Candidatus Doudnabacteria bacterium
TCGGGCAGATTGGCGCAAATAAATTTTGATGTTTAGCCGTAGGCTAAACGGAAAAATTTTTTGGGGCAAGATGCCGAAATCCTGGAATTGCAGTCAAAATGACATTCGGCAACAGTCCCTCTAATCACGCGCTTCTCAATTTCATGAAATTAAATTTGAAAACAAAAAATATTCTGATTTTTGCTGCCGTGACAGGCTTTATAACAATCTGCGCGTCGTTTTATTTTACAGATTACCGGGCTTTTGTCATCCTTCCTCTTGGAGAAAAGCCTAAAGTAATCAGGCCAACAACCGGCTATGAAAAAGGCACAACCATTAACTTATATAAAAAAACGCCTCCGGGTTTTCCAGGGACGGTAATTTTAGAAAACCAGCCGCTCACCCACTCCACAATTGTTAAAGCCCCGGATGGCAAAAAAGTCGCTACGGTTGCCTATAATTCCAAAACTAACTGGCAGGCCGCGGCAAATATGTACGCCCAATCCCTGGTCTCCAAGGACTGGGAAATTAAAAGCCAGACTATTGATGAGAGAAAAAATACCGCGGTGCTGGAAGCAGTCCAGTACCAAAAAACCCTGGTAATTACCTTCAGCCAAATAAACCGGCAAAACTCCCCGGAGTATACTTTAATTACTTTTCAATATGAATTCTGACAAGTTGATGAAAAACTCACTTGCAAAAGCAACTGTATATGTAATTCTTTCGGCTGCGATTTTTTGCAGTCAGCCATTTTTGGCAGCAATGCCAGGCTATACGCAAGCAGCCGAATGCGCCATTAACAGCTTTACCGCCGACGACCTGACTCTGCCCTACAACAGCGGCACGACCCTGCGTTTTTCGCTGTCAGGTTCTTTTGCCTGGTCAATTGGAGTATTAGGAGAGGAAAACTGGTATAATTCCGCCTGGGGCTACCGCAAACCAATTACCATCGACCACACCAAAGTCACCGGTACGACCACTGCTTTAAGCAATTTTCCAATATTATTCAGCGTTACGGATTCAGATTTAAAAACCGTGGACAATGGCGGCAAGGTCGGTAAAAATGACGGGACGGATATTTTATTTACGGGCTCCAATGGCATCAAGCTTTCGCACGAACTGGAAAAATACGTTTCCTCCACCGGAGCTACCATTGCCTGGGTAAAAATTCCCGCGCTGTCTCCCGCCACTGACAGCATCATTTACATTTATTACGGCAATGCTTCTGCAGCAGACCAACAGGCTGCTACCGGTGTTTGGGATAGTAACTTCAAAGCAGTTCAACATTTGCCCAATGGGACCAGTCTGACAGTACTTGATTCCACCAGCAATGCCAACAACGGAACAGCCACAAATTTGTCTGCCGCTGCTGGACAAATGGGTGGCGCCGCCAGTTTTAATGGCAGCAGCTATATGGCTTATAGTTCCTTGCCTCAATCCGGAACAGGAGCAGCCACCTATTCTACCTGGATTAAGACGACAGATACGGGGCAGAAAGCGATTTTTGCCCTTGGCGATGATGGCTCGGATAGTAGTAATGCTGATTATTTCCGGCTGGAAATTGATAACACTAACTTTTCGCCTGTGGCTTTGCGCTGGCGTGCCGGCGGTGGCGATAGGGTGGCTTATACCGCGACTGGCGCTAATAACGGCAACTGGCATCATATTGTTATCAGCTATGGAACCAGCCAAACTATAGCAGACACTAAAATGTACCTGGATGGTTCCTTGCTCGGCGCTCAAGTTGACCTTTCCAATGGTGCGGCAGTTGTCAATATTGGCAGGTTAAACAGCGATGCAAAGCACATTGGGGCTGATGCGGTAAATGCCGGGGAATACTTAAACGGAACTCTGGATGAGGTGAGAATTTCCAGCAGCCAGCGCACCGCGGCCTGGATAGCCACAGAATATAACAACCAAAGTTCGCCGGCGACTTTTTATTCAATTGCTTCTGCCCAAGCTAACCCCGGTCAAAACTTTCCCGCTTCCGGCACCGGTAACAGCGGCAGCGCGGAGACCGGTAATATAACCGAAACTCAAACTTACCGCTTAACCTGCGGCGCGGATATTTTAGACGTCAGCGTAGTTCCCTACTCCCTCTCTTCGGCGCCCGCGCTGCTTAAATCCTCCAATACCGCCTTAAACGACAACGTGCCTTGCGGCAACATCTACATAACGCTTACCGACCAATCTAATACAGAGGATGGCTGGGCGATTTTTCGCAACACCAGCAACAATCCCGCGACGGCTTACAGGATTTCTACCGCAGTTTCTTCCAGCCAATCGGCCACCGGCAGCGGGTATACTTATTCCGAGTCCCCGGCTGACGCGGTCTATTATTATTGGGTTCAAAACTATATCGGTTCACCGCCTTCCGGTTTAAGTTCAAACCCCGGCGATTACAGCGCGGCGGGCAATATTCCCCCCAGCGCTTTTGGTTTGAGCCCAACAGCCTGCGCAGCCGGCCTGTATTCTTCCGACAATGATATTGTGGCTATTAACGGCGCGAATATAGGCAACGGTTTGGGCAACCAGTGCGGCTCTACCGATGTCCTGCCCCCCAATACCAGCTTACAATTAAACCATAAATTAAAATTTTCCATTAACTTATGCAATACGGGCACCGCCACAGCCACAATTGTTTCCGTTACCGACACCCTGCTTAACTTAAGACAGCCCCCGGATGGCTGGAACGCCCAATACTGTATAGCCGGCAGTTGCAGCTCTATTACTCCAACTGAATCCGGAACCGCCCCCAACAAGACCCTGACCTTCAGCGGTTTGGCAGCAGTGCCCGGCAACAGCATTGCCCGGATAACTTTTGAAGCCCGGGTCGCAATACCTGCCGGCTTTATCGGGCTCTCCGCCCGTTTCCAAAATAAATTTACAGTCAGCTACGATGACGCCGGTTCTTCCGCCAGTCAATCTGGCTCCACCCCGCTTTTATTTTTTACCGTCGGCCCCGGCCCGCCAACCATGGATGAGCTGCGTTTTTAATAAATCCAGCGCCTTCCTGCGGGGTATTAAACCCCGCAGGAAATTCTTTATTTACTTTCTCCGGATCTTTGGCCGAGACGGCCTTTGCATCCGGGAATTACTTTAAGTTTTATCGATAAGTTGTTTGTAGATAGGGACTTAAAATAGCCAAAATAAGCCGAATATGGTATAATTTTATCACCTCTATAATAATAAACCAAGTGAAAAAACAAAGTCTAAAGCTTGATGGAAAAAGCTTAAATATCGAAGGTCTTAGCGCGTTTGTTGAAGGTGAGGTTAAACGCATAAAGCTTGATAAAAAAACCTTGATTTTTGCAGCCGATTCGCACTCTTTTTTAAGTCAATCCATAGAGCAAAACAGCAAGATAATTTACGGGGTTAATACTGGTTTTGGACCCATGGCAAATTATATTTTGGCTCACGAGCAAATTTTAGGTTTACAAAAAAACCTTATTTTGAGCCATGCTGTTGGCATGGGAGAAAAAATAGCTGATAAATTCGTACTTGCGGCAATGCTCGTGCGGTTAAATACTCTGCTTAGGGGCTATAGCGGGGTGTCAGTTGAATTGCTGGAAAACTTACAAAAATTTATTAATTTGCGGATTACTCCGATTGTCCCTGAACATGGCGCGGTGGGTACGAGCGGAGATTTAGTCCAGCTGGCGCACATAGCATTAGCAATGCTGGGTAAGGGTGAAGCGGTTTATAAAAACAAAATTGAAAAGGTTCCAAAACTTTTAAAATCTCTTGGCTTAAAACCCTACCAACTCAAACCCAAAGAGGGCTTGTCGCTAATTAACGGCACTTCAGTAATGACTGGCATTGCGGCGCTGGTCTGCCAACAATCCAAGAGCGCCCTGTCTTTGGCCACTCGAAACGCCTGCCTGGCCCTGGAGATTATTAAAGCCTACAAAGACAGCTTCAGCGAAAAACTGCACGAATTGAGACCCCATGTTGGGCAAGTGATTATTGCCCAAAAAATGCGTGAAATCCTTACCGGCTCTCCGTTCTTACGCAGCCGAATAATTTTGGCTTCTTTTGCTAACCAGAGCAAAAAAGTTTTAAAAATAAATGAATTTGTGCAGGAGATTTATTCGCTACGTTGCACCGCCCAAATTTTAGGCCCGGTTTATGATACTTTAGCTTCTGCCGCAATGGTTACCGAAACGGAAATGAATTCGGTTACCGACAACCCAATAGTTGACTTTAAAAATAAAAAATTTTTGCACGGCGGAAATTTCCATGGCGATTACATAGCCGTAGCAATGGACCAGCTGAAGATGAGCCTGGTAAAGTTAACTATGCTTTCGGAACGCCGGCTTAACTTTTTCTTAAACCAAAAAATCAACCAAACTTTCCCTCCATTTTTGAATTTGCACACTCCGGGTCTTACTCTGGGCCTGCAGGCTTTGCAGTTCGTCGCAACCTCCACCACAGCCCAAAGCCAGACGCTTGCCTATCCGGCAAATTTGCATTCCATATCCACCAACGGCGACAACCAGGATGTGGTAAGCATGGGCACAGATGCCGCGCTATTAACAAGTAAGGTTTTAGATAATGCCTTTATCGTTTTGGCAATTGAATCTCTTGCATTGTGCCAAGCTGCTGATTTTTTAAAAATTAAAAACCAGCTTTCTAAAGCATCCCGTGAACTTTATAGGTTTGTAAGGAGCGTATCGAAAAAAATTGTGGAGGACCGCGAGGTCCAGCCCCAGCTGCAATTAGTCCTTAAAGAATTAAGAGGCTGGAAAGAGTTGAATGTTTTTGAAAAATTGTAAAATTTATTTCTATGCTCTCAAAAGTTTATGAAAAGAGCTTCGCCCTGACTGGCTTTAAAAAATTTGACATAGGTAAATTTGAAAGTAATTTAAATCGAAAAAAAGAAAGCTACTGGAAAAATTCAGGGCAAAAAAACGCTCTAAACCTTTTTAAGCAAGCCGCGGCAAAAGTTCCAGCCTACAGGGATTTTCTAAAAAAAAACAGGTTCGACCCTTCTAAGGTCAAAACAATCAATGACTTTGCTCAATTACCGGAGACCAATAAGGATAACTACATAGCAAACTATCCTTTGTCCATGAAGTGTTGGAAGGCTGATTTAAACGCTTCCAAATGGATGGCCAGCAGTTCCGGAACAACCGGAAACCCTAATTACTGGCCGCGTCAAGAAGCACAAGAATTTGAAGCCGCAATGGTTCATGAAATACTGCTAAGGAGATACTTTGAAATCCAAAATAACACCACGTTGGCCATAGTTGGATTCCCAATGGGTGTCTATGTTTCCGGTATGGCTACAAGCCTGCCCTTATTTTTATTGTCCCACAAATACAGGCTGACTATTTTAACTGCCGGCAATAATAAGCTGGAAGTTTTAAAAGCGGTAAAAAATTTAAATAAAAACTTCCAGCAAATTTTACTGGTTGGGCATCCTTTTTTTATTAAGGACATTTTAGAAACCGGAACAGCGGAAGGAATTAATTGGTCCAAAAATAAAATTGGAATGATGTTTTGCAGTGAAGGTTTCACGGAAGATTGGCGGAGCTACATTCTTAAGACAGCTGGCATGAACAATGAGGCTAGAGCATATAGCACATACGGTTCTTCTGAAATGCTTTTAATGGCTTACGAAACCCCGCAAAGTATTAGAATTAGGAAATTTCTGGAAAAAAACCGGTCGCTTTCAGAAGCAATTTTAGGCTCATCGCAAGTCCCCAATTTATTCCAATACAATCCAGCCCTGCGTTATATTGAGCAAAGCAACCAAGAATTAATTTTTACTGTAAATGCTGGATTGCCCCTAATACGTTTTAATTTGCATGACAGAGGAAAGATTTTGCCTTACGAATCAATTCATAATCTTATTGACAAGGCTTCTTGGGGAGATTCGGACTGGAAACTGCCTTTTCTTGCATTAGAAGGGCGTAGCGACTACACTATCATCTTTTATGCAGCAAATATTTACCCCCAACACATCCACGCCGCCTTATCACATAAAGATTTATTAAAAAAAATCACTGGAAAATTTTCTATGAGGAAAGGCTATAGAAAAAATATGGATGAATACCTTGAGATAAATATAGAGCTTCGGCAAAAAATTAGCATGTCTCAAAAGTTTGCCAAACAATTACAAAAAATTATTTTCAAAAAACTAAAACTAATAAATTCTGAGTTTTTGGACGCAAGCGGGCGCTTTGGAACGAAAACTCTACCATTAGTGAAGCTTTGGCGCTATCAACACGAAAAATATTTTAAACTTGGACTTAAACCTAAATATATTCAAGAATGAATATTACAAAAATAATTGTAAATAAAACAAAAAATAGCGCTGGTTCTTTTAGACCGCTTCTTCTAAAACTTTCCAAGCCTAAAGATCAACAGCTTCTCAAAAAACTCTTTAAACAAAACAAAATTCAACATGTGGTCGATAATTATAGCGAACAGTTAAAGGAGTACTTTGAAATTTTGAATCCAAAGCTGGTTTTTGAAGACAATATTGAGTTTCACTTTAAGGCTTACTTAAAAAAACTTCAAAAAAAAGCTGAACTTGCACAACAGGGTAAATGGGTTTACTATCCTTGGAATGCAACCATTGTACATATTCTGGCAGAACCTGCTTTTTTTAGGGTCAGAACAGCCCGTAATCGAAATTTAATTACCGAGGACGAACAAAAAAAATTTTATAACTGTATAGTCGGAATTGCCGGATTGAGTGTTGGCAACAGCGCTGCTCTTGCAATAATTTTGCAGGGAGGCTCAAAGCATATCAAGCTTGCAGACCATGATAGTTTGGAACTTTCCAACACAAATAGAATCCGGACCAGCATTTCAAACTTAGGGTTGCTTAAGGTGGAGATGACAGCGAGGCAAATTTACGAACTCAATCCTTATGCCAAAATAGAAATTTTCCCGGAAGGTCTGAATGAAAAAAATGTTGGCCCCTTTTGCAAAGGTTTAAATGTAATAGTAGATGAAGTTGATAATTTATCCATAAAATATTTGCTGCGTGTGCAGGCAAAAAAAAGAAAATTACCCGTGGTTATGGCCGCAGACAATGGAGATAACGGAATTGTTGATGTTGAAAGGTATGACCAAAATCGCAAATTAAAATTTTTCCACGGCCGTTTGGGAAATATCAATTACCAAAATTTAAAAAGTATAAACAAATGGGAGACTGGGAAAACAATAGTCAAGCATATTGGAATAGAAAATGTTGGCCAACGAACTTATGAGTCATTTTTAGAAATGGGAAAAACATTAGCTAGTTGGCCTCAATTGGGAGGAGCCGCCCTGCTTAATGGTTCTATAGTATCATATTGTGTAAGAAAAATTGTAAATAATCAACCTTTGGAAGCGTCAAGATCAATAATTTCTTTAGATGATAAATTTACACCTGGATTTAATTCTATTACCCAAAAAAATAAAAGAAAAAGTACTGCTAAAAAATTTAAAAAAATTTTAGGATTATAATATGGTGGATGCGTTTGAAGATATTATCAATGCCGCAATACTAGCGCCTTCTGGTGAAAATTGCCAGCCTTGGCGGTTTGAAATTTTTTCGGATGAAATATCGATTTTTAATTTGCCAGAAAGGGATGAATCTCTTTATAACTGGGGACAAAAAGGATCTCTCATTGCCCATGGAGCCTTATTAGAAAATATTAAAATTAAAGCCTCCACTTTCGGCCTAAAACCTATTATTAAATTATTCCCAGATGCTTTTCAAAATCATTTGGTGGCAAAAGTTAAATTTGAGGCGCTATCCGGGAAAGTTGCCAGCCCTTTGGAAGCAAGTTTAAATACACGCTGTACAAATAGGAAACCATATAAAGAAAAAGCTTTGGAACCGCAATCTCGTGCTAAACTAATAGACTTATCTAAACCTTTTAATGAAGTAAAATTGAGTTTTTTGGAAAAAAAATCTGACATTAAATTAATGGCTCAAACTGCTGCACTAAACGAAAGAATCCTCTTTGAAAATTCCTCTATGCATAATTTTTTCTTTAATCACATCAATTGGAACAAAGAAGAGGACAGACAAAAAAGCATCGGGTTTTTTATAGAGACACTGGAGATGCCTTTTCCAGCAAAGTTTATGTTCAAGCTGGCAAAAAATTGGCAAAACTTACAAAAATTGAACCAGGTCGGTTTTTCAAAAATGGTAGCATTCGCAAATGCAAAAACTTACTCAAGCTGCAGCGCCATTGTAGCACTCATTAAGCAAAATGATTCGAATGAAAGTTGGATTTTGTCCGGACAATTATTACAACGTTTTTGGCTTGCTGCAACTAGCTTGAAAATAAACGTCCAACCTATTACAGGTACTCTTTTCCTCATTCGAGCAGGTCTACACGAAACAGAAATTCTCTCACGAAAACATATTCAATTGCTTTTTCAAGCAAAAAAAGATATTGAAAAACTTTTTGAAACTGAAATAGAAAATATAGCAATGATCTTAAGAGTCGGCTATGGCAAAGAACCCTCTGCAAAATCCTCAAGACTGCAACCTCAAATAACCTATGTCTAAAATAAACTTCGTCGATAGAGTTCCCGAGCCTCGAGAGATGGGCCGACTTGAACAACAAGCTTTTCAGGCACTATCACAAAAAAATTACAGAAGGTGGCTTCTGCCGTTAACAGATCATGCTCTTGCAACCAGTGCGTTAAAAAAAGGCAAAATTCTCGATGTCGCGTGTGGCCCTGGCTTATTAAGCAAAGAAATAGCCCAAAGGTCTGACAATTTTGAAGTTTTCGGCATAGACATTTCTAAACACGCAATCGAATTGGCAAAAAAAAATTGTAAAAAATTTAAAAATGTTAAATTTAAAATAGGAAACGTTTATAAATTACCTTTCGCAAATGAGTATTTCGACTTAATAATTTGCAAAGATAGCATTCATCATTTTGACGATTTAAATTCATGTTTAAAAGAATTGCGCCGGGTTACAAAAAAAAATGGCTATATTTATTTGCAAGATCTAAAAAGGAATTTGCCAGCATACTTGCTTAAAAGGTCAACGCCTCCAGACAATTTAGTCAAAAAGTTGCAATACTATTCTACTAGAGCAGCATATACTATATCAGAATTAAAAAAAACTCTTTTAATATTAAAATTTAGATTTTTTAAAATATATACGAGGAAATTAACAAAAAAATTGGCAGCCTATTATAATAAAAAAGGTATTGAAAACACAAAATTAAAAGAAAGTTTTCAATCGAGATACACTGCAATAATAAAAAACAAAAGTGACTGATTTCTTAACCAATTTGAATTTTATACAAAATTTTGACCTGCTTTTGGTCGCTTTTACCATTTCAGCAATAATAATTTTGGGCTTTGCTGTATTTTTTAACAATTCTAAAAGCTCTACGAATAAAACATTTTTATTTTTTTCACTGACTGCAAGTGTATATGCTATTTTCAACTATATAAGCTACCAAGTTTCAACAGCAAACTCTGCTCTTTATCTAATTCGGCTGGTTATTGGATCTGCGATTTGGTACGCTTTTTTCCTTTTCCAATTACTTTACATTTTTCCTCAGGAAAATTTTAAATTTTCA
>JAHFJK010000043.1 GCA_023245915.1 Candidatus Doudnabacteria bacterium
GGCCTAAACAGCCAGTTTTTTTATGGCTATGAGGCCCAGTGGGCAGTTACGCCCAAAATACGCCCAAAATCCTTGACACTTTGTGGGTTTTACTTTAGACTTATCGAAGTTATTAAATTAATCTGCACTTTTCAAACCCTCCGAGACCCTCATCCGGCCTTCGGCCACCTTCTCCCAGAGGGAGAAGGTAAAGGTGAGAAACTATAATGGATAAGACAGCTAGGGCATCAGCGCCAAAAATCCGCATAAAAATAAGGGCTTATGATCATAAGTTAATTGATCAAAGCTCCAAACAAATCGTGGACACTGCCAAGCGGACCGGCGCGACTATTTCGGGCCCAATCCCGCTACCCACGGAAAAAAGCAAATACACAGTATTGCGCTCGACTTTTGTGCACAAAGACAGCCGCGAGCAGTTTGAAATGCGCGTGCATAAAAGGCTCATCGATATTTTAAATGCCACAGCAAAGACCATAGACTCTCTGACCAATTTGAATTTACCGGCGGGGGTGGATGTGGAAATTAAAATGTCTTAGCACAATATCCTTCGACTTTATGGAGAAGATATTGTGATCAGAATTTAGGTTCTCGACAAGCTCGAACACTAAATTTTGCAATAAGTTAAAAGTTAATACTAATTGTAAACCAGTTCTCATCGGCCAAAGCCAAAGAGGCTCAATCGAAGGGACAACGATTTACCCCCACACCAAATTTTGATCGTTCGATCAGATCTAGAGGTGTAACGGTTTGAAAATAAATCCTCAACATTGAAATCTTTAAGATTTGGTGTGGGGGTTTACTCACAGACTATTGATGCGGGCAAATCGACCCGCGTTTTTATTAGGAAACAGATTAACACCGATGAGCAAACGGATGAACACGGATCCGTGTTCATCAGTAATTTATCTGTGTTAATCAGTCTGCAATATGAATTTTTTCATCGGACATCCGCCTTCGCTAAAGCTACGGCGGACTACCAAGTTATTTATATGAATTTTTTGATTGGCAGCAAACTGAATATGTCACAATACTTCGACGAAGCCAGCGGAGAAGTTATTCCCGTAACGGTTATTAAAGCCGGGCCTATGACTGTAACTCAAGTAAAATCCGCAGACGGAAAAGATAAATACAACGCGGTTCAGGTGGGGATTGGCAAAAGAAAAAACATCAGCAAGTCTATAAAAGGGCATACGAAAAATCTCGGAGATTTTGCCACAATTGCCGAATTTAGAGTTAACGACGTTAAAGATTTACAAACGGGACAGAAAATTGATATTAGCAAATTTCAAATTGGCGAACTGGTTAATATTGTTGGCGTGGGCAAAGGCCGCGGTTTTGCCGGCGCAATGAAGCGCCATGGATTTAAAGGTTTTCCGGCTTCGCATGGGCATAACCGACCGCGATCGGTAGGTTCCATTGGCCAGCGTTTCCCCCAGCACACCCGCAAAGGTTTGAGAATGTCAGGCCATATGGGCGTTGAGCAGGTTACAGTAAAAAATTTGCAGGTGGTGGAAGTGGACGCGGCAAAAAATTTGATAACTTTAAAAGGCGCGGTTCCCGGACACAGAAACGGATTGGTAAAAGTAATTTCCACAGGAAAAGTTAGACCGTTGGTGAAGGTGGAAGTGGTGAAGGAAGAGAAAAAGAAGAAATAGGAAACAGATAAACACCGATAAGGACAACAGATTAACGCGGATCTGTGTTAATCCGTAAACTATCAGTGTTAATTAGTCAGGACTTTACCATGAAGACAAATGTATACAACCAAAAAGGTGAATCTGTGGGTGAGGTTGAATTAAACCCGAAGATTTTTGAAGTTAAAGCCAATCAGCATTTATTGGCAGAAGCGGTCAGAATATCACAGGCTAATTCCAGGCAAGGTGGCGGGCACACAAAAACCCGCGGAGAAGTTAGCGGTGGCGGAAAAAAACCCTGGAAGCAAAAAGGTACTGGCCGGGCCCGCGTGGGTTCTACCAGAAGCCCAATCTGGCGGCATGGTGGAGTAACTTTCGGCCCAAGAAGTAACCGTAATTGGGAATTAAAGATAAATAAGAAGGCAAAGACCGCGGCATTGTTTATGTCTCTTTCGGATAAAGCCAAAGAAAATCAGCTCATAATTGTTGACCAAATTGCACTAGAACAACCCAAGACCAAAGAATTTGTTAAAGTAATGTCCGGTTTATCATCGGCCGTAAAAAATCTGGGTAGGAAACAATTGTTAGTCATGCCGAAAAAAGATGACAAGTTGATGCGATCATCCAAAAATTTGCAGTCAGTAAATTCAGTTTTGGCAAATAGTTTAAACATTGTTGATATTTTAAAAGCAGACAGCATTATAGCGTTAAAGGATTCGTTGGGAGTCATTGAGAAAACGTATTTAAAGAGTAAATAATAAAAATACCAATATACGGATGCATTCTAATGAAACGAATAATTCAAATTGGCATTATTAGTTGATTGGCACTCATTCGCATATTGGTATCTATATTTATGGCCCTATTTGGTAAAAAAAAGGAAGACAAGCAGGAAGTTCAATATACATCGGATTCACCAAAATCCGGCGACCCGTCTCGCTCGGCGCGAGCCGAGGCAGGTGTTGTGGTCCCAAAAATTCCTCAAGTTTTGGTCCAGCCAAGGATTTCTGAAAAAGCCGGACATTTGGTAAAATTGAATAAATATGTTTTTAAGGTTAAGGGTGGCGCCAATAAAGTGGAAGTCAAAAAGGCCGTGGAAAATTTTTATAAAGTTCATGTCACACAAGTCAACATTATCCGCAATTTGGGAAAAGTTAAAAATTTTGGCAACAGGAAAGGGGAGACGTCTGGATTCAAAAAAGCAATTGTAACATTAAGAAAAGGCGATAGTATTCAGGGACTTACAGACGTAGTGTAAAAATACCAATATACGAATGCATTCCAATGAAACGAATAATTCGAATCAGGTCGGTATAATTCGTAAATTGGCATTCATTTGTTGATTAGTATTTATATTTATGGCAGTAAAAATCTACAAACCAACTTCAGCCGGACGGCGCATACACAGTGTGACCGATTATTCCGTTTTGGATAAAAAATTTAAGACTCCAAAACATCTTATCGTCAGCAAAGCCAAGCCGGCCGGGCGCAACAACAGTGGAAAGATCTCGGTGCGGCATCAAGGTGGGGGCGCTATCCGCAAAATCAGGATTGTGGATTTTTCCAGAGAAGACAAGAAAAATATTCCGGCAATGGTAAAGTCTATTGAATACGATCCCACGCGCACAGCTTTTATTTCTTTGTTGGCTTATCGTGACGGCGCAAAAAGATATATGTTGACCCCGCAAGGCCTTAAGGTTGGCGACAAAGTTATGTATGGGGAGACCGCGGAAATTTTACCCGGTAACCGTTTAGCTTTAAAAAATATTCCTGTCGGCACTTTAATTCACGATATAGAATTGGCTCCGGGCCAGGGCGGCAGAATGGCCCGTTCCGCGGGCGCTTACGCGACTTTGCAAAATATGGAAGCCGGTTACGTCATGCTAAAATTACCCAGCGGCGAAATTAGAAAAGTACGCGACACAGCGCTAGCTAGTGTAGGTCAACTCGCAAACGCGGACTGGATGAACGTTAGAATCGGCAAAGCCGGCAGGTCCAGGCACATGGGCTGGAGACCTAGTGTCCGCGGTAAAGCCATGAATCCGGTAGACCACCCTCATGGTGGTGGTGAAGGCCATAACCCAATTGGTATGAAGTATCCAAAGACCCCTTGGGGCAAGCATGCCATGGGAGTAAAGACCAGGAAGCAGAAGAAATATAGTAATAAGATGATTGTGCAACGTAGAAAATAGCTTGAAAGATATTAATTGAAATTAGTTTGGCCTTCGGCCGAACGAAATAAGTAGAAATTAATTGTCAGCCTTTATGTCATTCCGGTACGCCTTAGGCGGATATATTGATATTAAATTTCTCCGGAATCCATAATCATCCATAATAGATTCCCGCTTCCGCGGGAATGACAACAGTTCATTACACTAGTGTAATATAACGAATGAAAAAATATTTACTTATCGCAATATCTGCCCAGTGATGGCACATTCATACAGTCGTGTATGAATGTATGAAAACAACTATGCAAAAATTTCTATTAGTAACAACTGCAATTTTTCTCTTAGCCGCGGCTTGCGGAAAGCAAGCCCAGGTTCAGCCTGCGCAACCAGCCCCACAACCGCAGGCGCAAACCCAGCCGACCGACGAAACTGCGAATTGGAAAACGTATACAAATGCAAAGTATGGTTTTGAATTTAAATATCCAAATGACTGGGTTAATCAAGATAACGATTTTGGAGCTTTTGTCCACCCAACTGATGATTATTTGAATCCAAGAGGAGAAGGCAGAATGGTAATGGGAATGAATTTTTCCGTCCAGCCACAGAAGGATTTTTTTGCGAACAACGATGTTTACAAAAAAGGTGTTACTTCTCTTGTTCAATATGTAGAAGTTTACAGTAAAGTTCAGGACGCATATGGTTTTGGTTCTTATAAAAACATAACCTTGAATGGTTATGATGCAATTGCGGTTGAGACTGGAGGAATGGACTCGGGCACAGATATTTTATTATCTTATAGCGGAAGTATTTACGATATATCCCTTTCCAACGACGCCAGCGTTAATTTAGATTCATTTGGGCTTGGTGAATTAGAATCAAAAATCCTTTCGACCTTTAAATTCAGCAACCCCTCTGATCCTGTAGTGGGTCGCATCTGCGGTGGAGGTGCAATGGCGAATAGCGGTGCATGCCCGACAGGTTACACATGTAAAATTGATAAGCAAGGCCCGCCGGCAGAAGGAACTTGCGTTAAAAATTAGTTTTTAACTCTCAAATTTTATGTCACGATCATCTAAAAAAGCAATATAAAATAATACATTCATACAGTCGTGTATGAATGCGCGGAACATTTATGAAAAAATATTTAATCATCGCAATATCAGTTTCCCTCCTCGCCGCGGCTTGCGGAAAGCAAGCCCAAGTTCAGCCTGCGCAACCAGCCCCACAACCGCAAGCACAAACCCAGCCGACTGATGACATGGCGAATTGGAAAACGTATACAAATGCCAAGTATGGGTTTGAGGTAAGGCATCCAATGGAACTTACTATAAAGGAAGATGCAAAAGGGGTAGTTTTTAGCCATAGTGTTCCATACAAACATCACGATTCATGTGATTTAAAAGGTGGTGCTCCCGTTTTAAAAGAAGTTGTGGATTTTAATGCCACGTTAAAAGTATTTAATACAGACGTTGAGTCTGCTGTAAAAGCAACGTTCAGTTTTCCTAAAGATATTATTGAAAACGGACAGTTTAAATTGTCACCAGGTTTTGTTGACGAATATTCTTCGGGATCTTTAAAAGGTTATATACTCAAGATTGGGGCGGAAGGATGTGGAGTCAATACTTACTATTTTCCATTGAATGCTTTAAATACCTTGGTAGTCAGCCAGCGTTTTACGGCTGAAAGAACAGAATTAATTACAGGCTATGAAAAGGTTTTAGCGTTGCCGGGAATGATCAATCCTAAAGACGAGGATAAAATTTTTAATCAATTGCTTTCCACATTTAAATTCACTAATGACGAAACCGCGAATTGGAAAACAATGAATTTGCCTGAATCGAAAAATGTTTCCTTCAACTACCCTTCGAGTTCGTTTGTAAATGTTAAGGATAAAAACAACATTGAGATAATCAATGGTGAAGAAAAAGTAGATATTTTTTATAAAGCTGATGACAGAATTAGCACAGGTTCTCTTACTTCAAGTCGAATAAATATTTACGAAACGGTAGCGAATGAATATCTTAAACAATTCGGGGTGACTTTACCGCAAGGTAGAATCGATGGTATGTTGGCTGGTGGAGAAAAATATCGTTTTGAATTAATGGTCAAAGGTAAAAAAGAAATTCATGAGGTATTTTACATTAATGTTGTGTTAGTAGACGTCTATACACTATCAGCTAATGAAAGCGATTTTCAAAAAATTATTTTAAGTTTTAATCAGTAATCTATGTCGCGATCATCTAAAAAAGGAATATAAAATAATACATTCATACAGTCGTGTATGAATGTACGAAAATACCTATGCAAAAATTTCTATTAGTAACAACTGCAATTTTTCTCTTAGCCGCGGCTTGCGGAAAGCAAGCCCAGGTTCAGCCTGTGCAGAATCAGGAGCAACAAAATCAGCAAACCCGGGCAACTCAAGAGCAAAGCCAGGCAAATCCTCCAAGCGAACCAAATAAGATGCCGTCTTTACCAACTGTGCCTCCCATACCCGGCATTAAAGGTTTTTTGAAAACTTCTGACAATCTAAGCAAGGGCAATCTTATGCTTGTTGAAACCGATGTTACGTCAAAAAGCGGCAGGAACATTACAATTTATTTACAGACAAAGCGCGATTTTAGCCCTCTACTAAATAAGAAAGTTACTGTCCAGTTTGAAGGCGGCCCTGACCAATTTGTTTTGAAGGAAATCCAAGAAGTTAAATAATTTTTAAGGCACTATAATACAATCTTGTATGATAGTGAGGAGAACACGTATGAATACAATTATGTCCGCCAAAGGCGGATCCGCCTCCCGTTCAGGGTCTGAGACCCTTCAGGGTCGAATGACCGGCGGAAAAAAATATTTACTAATCGCCATCCCAGTTTTGCTTCTCGCCGCGGCTTGCGGAAAGCAAGCCCAGGTTCAGCCTGCGCAACCAGCCCCACAACCTCAAGCGCAAATTCAGCCGATTGATGAGATGGCGAATTGGAAAACATATACAAATAGCCAATATGGGTTTGAATTTAAATATCCGTCGGCTTATAAACTGGAGACTGTGGGCAAAAGTCAAGTCGCAGGAAACTTGCTCAAAATTAATCTTCACGAAACCTCAAGAGAAATGCCAGAAGGAACTCCGGGTATAGGTGTTGGGGTTTGGAATAACTCGAAACATTTATCGCTTTTAGATTGGGCAAAAGTCAATTCAAGTTATTCTAATTACAGCGCGGCTTCTTTAAATACCGATTATAAAGAAGGCATGTTGTTGGGACAAAAGACCTTTAGCTATTCCTGGCAAGGTTTGGGTTATGGAAAAACCGTGCTTGTCCAGGTTAGTGCTGACAAACTTTTACTGCTTGACGTTTTTTCAACTAATCAGGACGACGGAATATGGCTGACTTTTGAAAATATCGTCGCAAGTTTGAAGTTCACTAATGACGAAACCGCGAAAGGTTCGACTTCGCCCACCACAGGTTGGAAAACTTATACGAATGAAGATTTGGGCTTTACAATACAATACCCAAGTTCTTGGACAGCAGATGCCGGCATAGGCGAAGTTTTTGAAGTAATATTTCATAATGGTGGCTTGGAGAATCACATTTCGATAGTTGTGCAGCCATATGGTAAAACATTAAATGACTGGATAAAAGATTTGGATCAAAGTGTAATTACAAGCAAAAAAAACATTACTATTGGAGGCCAGCAAGGAACTGAATTCTATACTGGTGAAATGGGAGGTTTGAAAGGCACGGCTTCTGTTGTTTACAAAGGTAATGTATATGTTTTTTACGAAGTAGATTCCATGATTCAATCCGGAATGCTAAAAAGTTTTAAATTCACTAAATAAACTAAGTTAAAGATTGCTTCGTCCGCCAAAGGCGGACTCGCAATGACAAAAAATTTTTAACTTTACACTTCCAACTTTCAACTAATTTATCCGCCGAAATTTTTGGCGGAATTACCAACATAATAATTATAATATCATTAAAAATTTAGGCGGATAAATGTCGCGATCATCTAAAAAAGGACCATATGTTGACCCAAGAGTGCTGAAAAAGGTGCTCAACGGGAAAAGAGGCAAGGACCAGATTAAAACCTGGAGCCGGGCTTGCGCGATTGCGCCGGAATTTGTGGGCTTTACGTTTTTAGTCCATAATGGCAGGACGCACGTGCCGGTGTTTGTCACAGAAAATATGGTCGGGCATAAGTTGGGCGAATTCGCATTAACCAGAAAATTCATCCGTCACGGCGGTAAGATGGCTAAAGAGCAGGAAATGGCAAAAGCCGAAGCGGAGAAGGTAAAATTGAACGCGGTGAAAGAGCCGGAGAAAAAATAGGACTAATAGGAAAATAGGACATATAAGACATATATGACTGATAAGACAAATACAACTATATCAGCAAAATTCGTAAAGGCATCGGCCCGGCATCTTCACATTGCTCCCCGTAAAATGCGGTTGGTGACGAATTTGGTAAAGGGCATGAATGCCGCGGACGCAATTACACAGCTACAGCACACAGAAAAGAAAGCATCTGGGATGTTGATTAAGTTGATACAATCTGCCATTGCAAACGCCAAAAATAATTTTTCTTTGGAGCCTGATCACCTTTACATTAAAAGCATTACCGCGGACATGGGCAAAGTTATGAAAAGATATTTTCCGCGCGCCCGCGGCAGCGCTTTTATAATCCGCAGGAAAATGAGCCATGTAAATGTGGTTTTGGAAGAAAGAAAACAGGGCAAAGCCGGCAAAGCGCGCTTAGGATTTTTAAGCCGCAAGAAACCGGAAGAAACCAGAACCTTGCAAAATATCGATCAAGAAGCGGCAACCACTGCCAAGCCAGTTAAAGAGGAAAACAAAAAACCGCAACTATTTAGGACAGATGAGCAGAGGAAGCAGAATATAGTTCAAAATAAGCGAAGATTATTTAACAGGAAATCAGGGGAATAAATTTTTAATTTTGTAATTTTTAATTTTTAATCAATTTTCAATGAACCAATTTATAAATTTATAAATAATTAAAAATTATTACAATTAGAAATTATTTGAAAATTAAAAATTGAGAATTGAAAATTTTACCATATGGGTCATAAAATTAATCCCACATCACTCCGAATAAACATTACCAACGACACATGGAAATCCAGGTGGTTTTCCCGTAGTCACTTTACCAAGCAGCTGCAGGAAGACGTCCAAATCCGCGAATATCTGGAAAAGCATTTAAAAAAGGCAGGACTGGTTAGGATTGATATTGAACGCTTAAACGACGGCAGCATTACAGTAATTGTAAAAACTACTAAACCGGGACTGATAATTGGCAAAGGCGGCGCGGGCATTGAAGAACTGAAGAAAAAAATTAAACAGAAGCTTGGAATTAAGCAGGAGCTGAAGGTAAATATAGAAGAGGTAAGAGATGTGAATTTGCAGGCCCAAGTTATTGCTAATGGTATAGTAGAGCAACTGGAAAAGCGTGTGGCGTTTAGACGTTTAATGAAGCAATCACTGGAACAAATTATGAATGCGGGAGCAAAGGGAGCAAAGGTTGCCATTGGTGGCCGCTTAAATGGGGCTGATATTGCAAGAACCGAACATTTATCTAGCGGTAAAATCCCTCTTCACACGCTTCGCGCAGACATAGATTTTGCAAGATCAACAGCTTTTACAACCTATGGGACTGTGGGAGTGA